>CAJXIS010000342.1 GCA_913054115.1 uncultured Acidimicrobiaceae bacterium
GCACGTCACGATCGCATCGCGTTGCGTGCGCGTCGACCTGCCGCCACTTCCCGATGGGACGATTGCCGATGCGCTGGTCGGCGACGGCGAGACGCCGGAACGCGCCGTTCAACTCGCCGCCGCTTCGGCAGGCAGCCTCGACCGGGCCCGCCTCCTGGCCGACGACCCGACCCTGCAGGGGCGCCGTGACGCCTGGTGGTCGGTGCCCGACCGGATCGACGGCACGGGCGCCGCCGTCGCGGTGCTGGTGGAGGAGTTGCGTGGGCTCATCGACGACGGCCAGAAACCACTCACGGCACGACACGAGCAGGAGGTCGCCGACCTGGCCGAGCAGGAGGAGGCCTACGGCAACCGGGGGTCGGGGCGGCGTCAGATGGAGGAGCGTCAGCGCCGCGAGGCACGCCGGTTCCGCGATGACGAACTCCGGTTCGGCCTGGCGACGCTGGCCCGTCGCTATCGGGACCTGGTGGTCGGGGGTCGGTCCTCGGCGATGGGTGCCACGGCGCGGATCACCGAAGTCGGCGGGGAACTGGTCCGGAACCCCAACGAGGCGCTGCTGTTGCAGGCGCTGTTCCTGGACCTGCCTGCCGTGAGCGAGGCCTGAGAACCGTGCGTCAACCCTCGGGCGTGATGTAGGCGGCGGTCAGGCCGCCGTCGACGACGAAGTCCGTGCCCGTGGTGTAGGACGACTCGTCGGAGGCCAACCAGAGGGCGGCCTTCGCCATCTCGCCGGCTTCGCCGAACCGGCCCATCGGGACGTGGACCAGACGGCGCTGCCTCTTCTCCTCGGTGTCGAGGAACGACATGAGGAGTTCGGTGCGCAGCGGGCCGGGGCAGAGGGCGTTGACGCGGATGCCCTCCCGGGCGTGGACGACTGCCAGTTCGCGGGTCATCGCCAGGACGCCGCCCTTCGACGCCGTGTAGGCGATCTGTGGCGTGGCAGCTCCGACGATGGCGACGAAGCTGGCCGTGTTGATGACGGAGCCGCCGCCTGTCCGCCGGAGTGCGGGGATGCCGTGTCGGCAACCCAGCCAGACCCCCTTCAGGTTGACGTCGATGGTCCGCTGCCAGACCTCGTCGGTCGTCTGTTGGGCGTCGCCATCGTCGTGGTGCATGATCCCGGCGTTGTTGAACAGGACGTGGAGGGCGCCGAAGGCCTCCTCCGTTCCGGCGACCATGGCTGCGACGTCTGCATCGACCGACACGTCTGCGCAGATGGCGATCGCTTCGCCGCCGGCTGCCGTGATCTCGCCGGCCACGGCGGTGGCGCCGTCGAGGTTCAGGTCGACGACGGCGACCTGCGCCCCCTCGGAAGCGAACAGCAGGGCACTCTCACGCCCGATGCCCTGTGCCCCGCCGGTGATCAGCGCAACCTTGCCCCGGAGTCGTCCGTCGTCGGCCATCCGGCGATCTTGGCACACCTCGACGCGTTACAGGTCAGGAGCCGTCAATCGTTCCTGCAACGGCCGGGCTCGGCTCCGGACGCGTCCGGGGGCCGTTCAGGAGGGTGCCGATGGGGGTGTAGCGCACCAGGTAGCGGTAGGTGAGCAGGAGCAGGCCGCTCACGCCCCAGCAGATCGCCAGGAACTTCGGGATCCGGGGGATGTCCCAGTCGCGGATCCAGTCCTGGGCGAGGATCACGAGCGGCAGGTGGAGGAGGTACATCCAGTAGGAGGCGTCCGACAGGTAGCGCACCCAGTAGCGCTCGCCGGAGAGGAGCCGGCGGAACAATCCCATCAGGCCGAACGTCATACCCCAGACGTAGAGGGCCTGGAGGACCACAGGGCTCCACCGGTCCGGCTCGTCGCCGAAGGTGGCCCCGATTGCCAGGGGGAGGACCACTACGACCGTCGCCGGGAGGACGATCGGCCAGTACCGGCCGAGACGGTCGATCAGCGGTTCGCCGTCGTCGGTGCGGGCACCAAACGCTGCGGCGCCGTAGCCAAAGAACACTGCGTAGTAGAGGAGCACGTGGGCTGCGGGAAGGAGGCCCGTCGAGGTGTCCGGGCCAAAGGCCTCGTACGCGCCCCAGTCTCCCATCCGGGCCTGGAGGGCCAGCGTCAACGGGAATGCGATCCAGAGCAGGCGCCGCCGCACCTTCGCTGATGCGATGCCGTTGCCTACCTCGTCGGCCAGTGGTGCAACCAGGGTGAAGCCGGCGACCAGCCAGCAGAGGAACCAGAGGAACCACAGGTGGTGGAACTGGTCGATCCACGAGTCGAGGCCGGTCTCGTCTTCGACTTCGGGTTCCAGAACCAGCTGCTTGAATAGGGCGCCCTGGCCGAACCACTCGATGTCCTGCCACTGTTGGTCATCGGCCCGGATGTCGGCGGCACCGCCCGCCACGAGCACGTCGGCGACCTGGTCCGAGCCGACCCATACGGCGACCACCAGTGGGGTGGAGCCGTCCTTGTTCGTCAGGCGGTAGTCGGCCCCGGCGTCCAGCAGTTCCTGCGTCACGTCGGGCAGGTCCATGAAGGCTGCGAGGTGCAGCGGCCTGCCCTCGTCGTCGCCGCGAACGTCCACGTCGGCGCCGTTGGCGACCGCCACCGGGACAGCGTCAGGTTGGCCCAACAGGACCGGTA
>CAJXIS010000343.1 GCA_913054115.1 uncultured Acidimicrobiaceae bacterium
TGGGCGGAAAATTTACGTACGTCAGCAGGCTGTCGGGCGCTGCCGCCTTCACGTTCGTCGGTGGCGAAAAGCCCGGCGACCAACGGATCGGATACGAGCTGTCACCAAAGGTCATGGAGGCCTTCGATGCCGTGCTGGCCGGCATCGTCGCGGGGCTCGAAGCAGGAGCATTCCCCCACAATCCGCCGGCACCGACCCGGTTCAGCGGGTTCAGCTGCCCCCACTGCATGCCGGACGGACTCGACGCCCGGCGCCTGCACGCCGCATGCGAGCGCAAGGTCGACGACCCGGCCATGCAGCTCCACCGTCTTCATATCGCGGATCCCGACGCCGCCTCCGATGATGCGGCCGGCGAGGCCGGCACCAGCGACGACGGCGACGCATCCCCCGGGTCGGTCTCACCATGAGCCCCATCGGAACCCCCGCCGACCAGTCCGCCCGTGACGCCATCGCCACCCGACTGGATGCAAACCTCTTCGTCGAAGCAGGCGCGGGAACCGGCAAGACGACGGCTCTCGTGGGTCGGATGGTGGCCCTGGTGCTGGACGCTCAGATGCCCGTCGAGTCCATAGTGGCCATCACCTTCACCGAGCTGGCCGCCGCGGAGCTACGCGACCGCTTCCGGCAGGCGCGCGAGGACCGTGCCGGCCGAGAGAGCGACGAGAACCGCCGCCAGCTACTCGAGCATGCACTGGCCGACGTCGACCTCGCCCCGATCTCGACGCTCCACGGCTTCGCCCGCCGGCTCCTCGCCGAGCACCCGCTCGAGGCGGGCCTCCCCCCGGCCTTCGACCTCCTGGACGAGGTGAGCAGCCGAATGGCCTTCGAGGATCGGTGGAGCGAGCTCCGGGCCCGCCTCCTGGATGATCCGGACCTCTCCCAGACGCTCCTGCTGGCCGCCGACCTGGACATCACGTTGGACCACCTTCGCCAACTCGCCGTCAAGCTGGACGACCGATGGGACCTCCTGGACCCGGACCCGGTGGCACCGCCGGAGCCGACCGTTGACTTCCGACCGCTGATCGGATCCCTGGATGCGATCACCGTCCATGGCCGCCGTGACGTAGCGGCCGACGACAAGCTCCAGCTGCGCCTGGATCGGGTGTCCGGACCCCGCAGCGAGCTGGCCGGAACGACCGATGACTTCGACCGGCTCGAGATGCTCAGCACCAGGGCGCTCCGGTCGATCATTGCGTTCGGCAATGCCGGATCGGCCTCCGTGTGGGGCGAGACCAAGGACGAGATCATGGAGGCCAAGAGGGCTGCCCTCGAGGCCTGGGATGCCACGCTCGTCGACATCGCCGACCAGGTCATCAGACGGCTCCTCCATGAGCTGGCCATCCGAACCGGTGCCGCCGCGACCGAACGCCGACATGCCGGCACCCTGACGTTCCACGACCTGCTGGTCAACGCCCGGAACCTCCTGGCCGACCCGATCACGGGACCACCGGTGCGTGCCGTCCTGCACGCGCGCTACAGCGCCGTCCTGCTCGACGAGTTCCAGGACACGGACCCGGTCCAGCTGGAGTTGGCGCTGATGATCGCCGACCCGGTGTCACCGCCCGGCTCGCCGCTGGACCAGGTGACCCCCGCGGGAGGATCCATCTTCGTGGTGGGTGATCCGAAGCAGTCCATCTACCGCTTCCGGCGGGCCGACATCGCCCTCTACCTCCGGGCCCGCCGCTCCCTCCCGGCAGACGCCATCACCCTGACCCAGAACTTCCGGACCACCGTCGGCGTACTCGACTGGATCAACGCCGTCTTCGGACGCCTCATCCGGGCCGGTCAGGGGCAACCCGACTACGTACCGCTGGAGGGCCATCGTCGAGTCGCCAGCGTCGGCCCGTCGGTGACCATCCTGGGCAGAGCGGCCCACGACGAGCTCAGCGCCGGCGAACTCCGAAGCCTCGAGGCCCACGAGGTGGCGGCGGCGATCACCGCTGCGATCACGGACGGGTGGACGGTCGAGGACAGGAACGGCACGGAGCGGGCATGCAGGTTCTCCGACATCGCGATCCTGATCCCCTCACGGACCTCGCTACCAGACCTGGAGGATGCGCTGGACGACGCCTCGGTCCCGTACCGGGCTGAGTCAAGCTCGCTGCTCTTCGGAACCGCCGAGGTCCGCGACCTCCTCATGGTGCTGCGTGCCATCGATGACCCGTCCGACGACCTGGCCATCGTGCATGCGCTCCGCACCCCCTACCTGGGCTGTGGCGACGACGATCTGGCCCGCTGGCGTGTCCACTACGGCGGCTCCTGGAACCACCAGGCAGACGCACCTACATCCGTTCCGGCGGGAGACCCGGTCGCCGCCGGACTGGCCTGGCTGGGCGAGGTCCACCGGACCCGTCACCATGAGGGCCCCAGCGCCATCCTCGAGCGCCTCATCGTGGACCGTCGGGTACTGGAGCTGGCCACAGCCACGCCCCGCCCACGAGAGGTCTGGCGCCGTGCCCGGCTCCTGGCGGACAGGGCCCGGGCCTTCGCCGAGGCGAATGGCGGCTCGATCCGGGCATTCGTGGACTGGTCCCTGCAGCAGGCCGAGGATGGCAGTCGGGTGACCGAGACCGTCCTT
>CAJXIS010000344.1 GCA_913054115.1 uncultured Acidimicrobiaceae bacterium
GTCATGTCAGCCGGCACGTTCTCCACCAGCCACCCATAGATGGGATCCATGCCGGTGAAGAGGCTGGCCAACGCATCGACGCCGGGCTCTTCGTCGCCCTCCATCTGACCGAGTAGCGGCATCAGGTCGACGAATGCGTACAGGGCCTCTTCCTGGAGGCTGGCGCAGAAGCCTTCCGGGGCGTCGGGAAGGTCGCCCTCGTATTCGGGCTGTGCGAAGTCGTCACCACCATCTCCGTACGGGTCGCCGTCCCCGTCCCCGTCGTCGTCGTCGTCGTCGTCGAATACCACGTCGAGGATCTCCAAGGCCTGACCAGCAGTTTCGAAGACTTCGCCCTGGCCCGATCCACATTCCCCACTGAGGAAGTCGACGATGGGCTCCGCGGCGAGGCCGGGGTCGAGGTCTTCATCGTCGTCGTTGAAGCCGTAGGCATCGAGGGCCTCGAAGTCTTCCGCTCTGGCCATTATCTCGGGAAAGGCGTCCCAGAAGTCGTCATGGCCGTCGAAGACCTCGGCCACCAAGGTGCCAAATTCAATGAGGAAGGTGGCGTTCGGTTGGAGTTCGGCAGGGAGTTCGCCGGCCAGCCAGGTGACGTAGTCGCCGGTGGCCTTCATCGTGGCGGCGAGTTCGCTTGGCGTGTCCGCCATGGGGTTCATCCCGTCGAGGGCAGTGGCCGTCCGTGTCTCGTTCTCGGCGCACAACGGAGGCACCGTGGTCGTCGGTGCCGCGGTGGTCGTCGGTGCCGCGGTGGTGGTCGGTGCCGCGGTGGTGGTCGGTGCTGCGGTCGTCGTGGTATCGAGGGCCGCCTGCTTGACGGGTGCCGTGGTGGCTGCGGGCTCTTCGCTCCCGCCGCCGCACGAGGCGGCCACCAGGGAGAGGGCGAGTACGGGAACGAGGAGGCGCATGGCCAGACGTGTGATCATGGCGCGGACCGTACTCCTGCCGGGACGCTCTCGCTCAGCCAGGGACCACGATCACCCTGCCGCGTTGGCCGCGGCGGGCGGTGCCGTGGAACGAGCAGAAATAGGGATAATCGCCGACATTGTCGAAGGTGACTGATCCGGGACCGCCCTCGAGAGTCTCGCCGGTGATCTCCACGAACCAGCCGACGCCGGGCTCCTTGGCGGCCGGCCGGACGTTGTGGACGTTGCGTCCCGTGTTCACCCACACCACCTCGGTCCCTGGCGACACCACGATGATCCGGTCGGTGAAGGCGTTGTCGGTGATCTCGACCGTGACCTGTGCGGACCCCCGGTGGTCGATGGCGTCATCGGGAATATCGACGGTGCCCGAGCTGCCACCGGGCGTCGTCGAGGCGCACGACGATGCCAGCAGGGCCGCGAGCAGGCAGGTGGCAAGAGTTCGTCGCATACGGGCGGGGAGGCTACGGATCGGGCGGTCAGGTGCCCAGCCGGGCCCGTTCGACGAGGTCGGCGAACCCGTCGGCGTCGAGGTCGCCCATGTGGCCGGTCACCGCCCCGTCGGCTGTGACGACAACGCTGGCCGGCTGGCCGAACACGCCGAAGCGGGCCCAGACCGAGCCGTCCAGGTCGGCGATGTGCGGGAACCCGTCGATGTGGAGCTCGATGGCCGTGGAGGCGATGGCCTCGAATCCGTCGACGCCACTGGACACACCGATCACTGTCAACCCCTCGTCTTCTGCCATCCCGGCGACCACCGGGGCCTCACGGCGACAGGTCGGTCAACTGGGGGCCCAGAACCAGAAGAGGACGTCTCCGCCGGCCAGGTCGGCGCCCACGAAGGTCGTGCCGTCCGACAGCGTGGCCGTGAAGTCGAGGATCTCGGGGACCACCGGGCCGGGAGCAGTCGTGGTGGTCGGTGGGGCGGTCGTGGTCGGTGGGGCGGTCGTGGTCGTGGTCACCGCCACCTCTGCACCACCGCAGGCGGTGGCGAGCAGGCACATCACGACGAGGAGGCGTACCAGCAGGCCTTGCACGCCCACGACCCTACGCCCGCTACCGTCGGAGCCGTGAGCACGCGGATGCTGGTGTCCCTGGCCCTGGCGTGCGGCATGGCGATCCTCGTCGCCTTCGCCGTGCAGGTACTGGTCGCCGGCTGAGTACGACGCAACGACAGGAGCGGTGAACGGGTGGCAATCGCACACGACCTCGTGGTGATCGGTGGAGGACCCGCCGGCTATGCCGCCGCCCTCTACGCCTCCGCGTCCGGCCTCGACGTCGGCCTTGTCGAGGAGTCGAAGCTGGGTGGCACCTGTCTCCACGTGGGCTGCATCCCGGCCAAGGAGTTGCTCGAGACGGCCTCGGTGCTGCGCACCGTGCGCCACGCCTCCGAGTTCGGGGTCACGGTCGGAGAACCCGTGGTCGACCTGGTCGTGAGCCAGGAGCGCAAGCAGAAGGTGATCGACGGCCTGTTCAAGGGCCTCGACAGCCTGCTCGCCAGCCGGAAGGTCACCGTGTATGCGGGGACCGGCCGTCTGGGTGTCGATCACACGGTGACGGTCGACGGCGGGGAACCGGTGGTGCTCCAGGCACCCCACATCGTGTTGGCGACCGGCTCGTCGCCACGTACGATCCCCGGGTTCGACA
>CAJXIS010000345.1 GCA_913054115.1 uncultured Acidimicrobiaceae bacterium
CCCATCCCACGCGCTCCACGGCACGACCTGGATCGCCGGCGCGCTGTTCCTCGGCGCGATGTACTTCGTGGTCCAGGCCATGGGCATTACGTACACGACCGCGGCAGGTGTCACCTACGGTGCGACCGGTCCATGGATCGCCATCGTCGCCGGCACGATGACGGGCATCCTCATCGGGATGGTGACGCAGTACTACACCGCGGCGGGTCCCGTATACAAGATTGCCGAAGCCAGTCAAACGGGTGCGGCCACCAACCTCATCCAGGGACTCGCGGTCGGCATGGAGTCGACGGTGCTCCCGATCATCCTCATCTGTGTGGCCATATGGACCTCGTTCGAGTTCGCCGGCCTCTACGGCATCGGCATCGCCGCCGTCGGGATGCTCGCCACGGTAGGCGTCACGATGACGGTGGACGCGTACGGACCCATCGCCGACAACGCGGGTGGCATCAGCGAGATGGCCGGCCTCGGGCCGGAGACCCGTGCGATTACCGATTCGCTCGACGCGATCGGCAATACCACGGCCGCCATCGGTAAGGGCTTCGCCATCGGCTCCGCGGCGCTTACGGCGCTCGCGCTCTTCTCCGCCTATTCGGCTGCGGTGGGACTGCAGGAAACGGGCATCAACATCATCGATCCGATCGTGGTGATCGGCCTGTTCATCGGTGGCATGCTGCCGTTCTTCGTGGCCGCGCTCACGATGACGGCGGTGGGCCGAGCGGCTCAGGGAATGGTGGACGAGGTGCGCCGCCAGTTCAGAGAGATCCCCGGCATCATGGAGGGCACCGCGAAGCCGGACTCGGCACGCTGCATCGACATCTCGACGGAGGCCGCGCTCCGGGAGATGATCTTGCCGGGCCTCACCGCGGTACTGGCGCCGGTCCTCATGGGGTATTTCATGGGGCCCACCGCCCTGGGCGGCATGCTCGCCGGAGCGATGGTGACCGGCGTGCTCATGGCCCTCTTCATGGCCAACGCCGGTGGCGCATGGGACAACGCCAAGAAGTACATCGAGGCCGGCGCGTTCGGCGGCAAGGGCTCCGAGCCGCACATGGCGGCCGTCATCGGTGACACCGTCGGTGACCCGTTCAAGGACACGTCGGGCCCGTCCCTGAATATCCTCATCAAGCTCATGACCGTCGTTTCCCTGGTGCTCGCTCCGTGGTTCGCGGCTCATCACGGCATCGACGTCGACGCGCAGTCCACGTCATGGCTGATCGATACGATCCAGGGCATTTTCGGTTGAGTGTAGAAGGCGAGGCGATGGTGAAACAGCCCACCTTCGAGAACGCGCTGGCGTTCGCCAGCGACCTGATCGCCATTCCCGGCCTTTCCGGTGGGGAGGGCGACGTCGCGCGTCGCGTGCACCAGGAAATGGAGGCGCTCGGGCTGGCGGACGTGCGCGTGGACGACGCGGGCAATGTGATCGGGGTCGCGCGTGGGCGTGGTGACGCCCCGCCCGCGATGCTCAACAGCCACCTCGATGTAGTCGCGGAGGGCGATCACGCGGAGTGGGAAGTGCCGCCGTTCAGCGGCGAGGTCCGTGACGGATTTCTGCACGGTCGTGGCGCCATGGACATCAAGGGCCCGCTCGCGCTGCAGACCTATGCTGCCGCGTCCATGATCGGAGAGGCGCCAGGCGACGTGATCGTCGCGCACACGGTGTATGAGGAACGCGGCGGCCTCGGCATGAAGCATCTGCTCGAATCGGGCGAGGTGAAACCGGGGGTGGTGATCATCGGCGAGGCCACGCACGGCGACATCTGCATCGGCCACCGAGGGAGAGCGGAGGTCGAAGTCGCCCTGACCGGGGTGGCCGGCCACGCCAGCGCCCCGGGACGGGCGAGCAATGCGCTCGACCTGCTGGGCGACGTGCTATTGGCGGTTCGTGACCTCGCGGCGGCTCAAGAAACGGACGATCTCCTCGGCGCCGCCAGCGTCGTCCCCACGATGGTGGACGTACTACCGCAGACCCGGAATGTCATCCCCGATCGAGTGGTCGTTGCGCTGGATTGGAGAATCCTTCCCGGTGATGACCACGAGTCGCTGGTTCGGCGGGTGCGAGAAGCGGTACAGGCGCGCATCCCGTCGGTCCCCGAGGGGATGGCGTGGGAGGTGCGCATGGCGACGGAGCGACAGGTCACGTATACCGGGATCGTCGCCGACGGGAATCTATTCACTCCCGGCTTCCTCATGGATCCGTCGCATCCGGTGGTTGAAGCCGCGGCTCGTTCGGTCGGTCGGCGCGAGCGTGTCGAGGACGACGCCACGGTCCGCCCGTGGACGTTCGCGACCGATGGAGGCTGGTCGTGTGGTGTGCACGGGATCCCGACGGTCGGCTTCGCCCCGGGCGAGGAGAGTTTCGCTCACACGAACCGAGAGCGCCTCAATGTAGAAGAGGCCCGCTGGGGGTATGCGCGCTATCCAGTCCTGATCGCGGCCGTTCAGTCCGCGCTGTAGTAACCGGCGCGCTTCCTCGGCCGCGACCGATCCACTAGCTTTTTCGCTGTGCCAAACTCGGCACACAAAACAGATATCCTGCTCCGTCTTCGCCCCCGGCCTC
>CAJXIS010000346.1 GCA_913054115.1 uncultured Acidimicrobiaceae bacterium
CCTCAAGCGCCTCAAGAACGCCAGGGTCTGACGCACACCCGGGCACGGGTCAGGGCAGGACCCGGACCACGCCCTCCACCGGATCCACCTCGACCCGGTCCCCGTCGGCGATTGCCTCCATGGCGCCTGCTGCGCCGACGACCGCCGGGATGCCGAGTTCACGTGACAGCACGGCTGCGTGGCTCATGGGGCCACCCTCGGCGGTGACCAGGCCGCCGACGAGGGTCAGCACCATGTTGTAGGCGGGCGTCGTCGTGCGCGTGACGAGGACCTCGCCCGGCTGGAGGCGGTCGAACGCCTCGTCGGCGTTCTCGGCCACCCTGGCCACACCCTCGAACGCCACGCTCCCGATGCCGGAGCCCCGGAGAGGATGCTTCTCGGCGCCTTCGTCGACCATTCCCAGTTGGGTGAGGCAGGCCAGGATGATGGTCACCGTCTCGGCGAGGGGCCCCGGCAGGGCATCGAGTGGCGGCGTGGCCTCGGGGTCACCGAGGGTCTGCGGGGGATCGAGGGTCTTCTGGTGGTCGCGTTCGGCGGCCCGTGCGGCCAGGTCGTCGGCTGACGGCCCGGTGCCCGTGGCAACAATCGACGGGAGCTCGTCGCGTCCCAGCTCGAAGACGTGTTCGGCCTTGTGGAGCCTTCCCGATGTGGCGAGGCGGCGACCTGCCTCGAGCATGGCGAGGCGCAGCAGACCGGCCGGCCACTCGGCGGTGATCGGGCCGTTGTCGTCGCGCAGGTCCATCGCCTCGCGGGCCCTGGCCAGCAGGTCGTCGAAGCGGTCGCGCCCGCCGTCCGGGACCCGGCCACGGAGGTCGGCGACGGTGGCTGCGAGTCGATCGGGATCGTGGATCCGCTCGTCGGCGCCCGAGAGGATCGTGGCCAGGACCACGTCTGGCATCTCGCCGAGGGTGGGGGAGTCGAGGTCGTAGCCGGCGAACAGCACCGGTCCCCGGTGGCGGAGGTACGTGTCGAGTTCCGCGGCGATGTCCGGCGACGTTGCTGCCACCTCGTCGAGGCTCGTCGGAGTGGATCCCTCGGCGGCGAGGCGGTCGCGGATCCGACGCAGTGCCTCGATGGGGGCCGACGTGGATGGCGATGCGCCGACCAGTGCCCCGAGCAGGTCGCCGCCCGGGATGCCCCAGCGGTTCCCGGCCACGAGCAGCTGGCCGATCGGGCCGAGGTCGTAGCCGTGGAGGCGGAAGTGCTCCTCGAAGGTCCAGCGGATGTGGGTGAGCAGCGCCTCGATGTGGTCGGCCAGGCCGGCGTCGTCGAGGGTCGGGAGGTCGACCGCCCCGAACTCCAGGTTCTGTGCGACGAGTCGGGGCCGGGTCTCGGCATGCCATTCGGTGATGACCGTCGGAGCGGGAGAGTGCTCGAGATTGCGCCGCGCGGCCCTGGTCCGGCGACGGAACTCGGGGTGCAGCCGGGAGCCCACCTTGAGCAGGAACGCCGGGGGCGGCTTCGCCGATGGCCGGTCGGGCCGGATGAGGGGTCGCATGCGCGTGTAGGTGAACCCGTTCACGAACCGGAACGAGAGCGTCTCGGCCGGCACGCCGAGGATCGGCCACTGCTTCTGGTAGGCGGACTGCACCGCCTCTGGCACCAGCCATCGCATGATCGGGGTGGTGCCGCCCTGGAAGTGCGACCGGTCCAGTTGCCAGAACCCCGGACCCGGCGCCTCGAAGGCGTCGATCGCATCTGCTCCCACGACGGACACCGTAGGCGTATCGGCGTGGGGCGTCAGTTGTCGTGGCCGGTAGCGTCGGCTGACTGGTCCGCCAGACGGCTCCGGCCGTCACCGAAGCACCGCCCGGGAGGTGAAATGCGCATCGCCGTCGTCAAAGAGCGGGCCGTGCGCGAGCGCCGGGTCGCCCTGAGCCCCGAAGCGGCCGAGAGCCTGGTCGCCGACGGCCACGAGGTCGTCGTCGAGTCCGGAGCCGGGCAGCCGGCGAACATGGCGGACGCTGCCTACCTGGCCGCCGGTGCCACGATCGCCGCCGACCGGGCAGCGGCGATCGGAGACTCGGGAGTGGTCGTCTGCGTCAACGGCCCGGACACGCCGGAGTTGCTGGCAGGCCTCGGCGCCGACCACGTCGTCCTGGGCCTGTTCGAACCGATCTGGCGGCCGCAGTCCGTGGTCGAACTTGCCGCCACCGGTGTCACGGCGCTCTCCCTCGACCTGGTTCCCCGCAGCACGCGGGCGCAGGCCGTCGACGTGCTGTCGTCGACGGCGACCGTCGTCGGCTTCCAGGCGGTGCTCGTGGCCGGCGTGCGGATGCCACGGCTCATGCCGCTGCTCATCACGTCGGCCGGCACGGTGCCCCCCGCACGGGTGGTCGTCCTGGGCGCCGGCGTGGCCGGCCTCCAGGCCATCGCAACCGCCCGACGGCTCGGCTGCGTGGTCGTGGCCTTCGACATCCGCGAGGAGGCCCTCGAACAGATCCGCTCGCTGGGTGCGAAGTCGATCGACGTTCCCGAACCGGGACCCGACGACCCGACGGACCCTGCGGCGCACACACAGGCGGCACTGACCCCACACCTGGCCG
>CAJXIS010000347.1 GCA_913054115.1 uncultured Acidimicrobiaceae bacterium
ACCGTCGAGCAGGATCAGGGCCAGCCCGTGCGGTTCATGCCACGGCGACTGCGGCCGCGGTGGATCGACCCAGGTCCAGGTGACGACCGCACCCGCCTGGCCGACCTCGACGATCTCGGTCAGGGGTTCGCTGGTGACCGGGTCGTATTCGGCCGGTGGGACCATGACCGTGCCGTCGGAACGGCGGACGCCGGTGAGGATCCCCTCACGGAGACCCGTGAGGAACGCTCCGATGATCGGGCCGGTGGTCCGGGTGAACGGATACTCGAGGATCAGATCGGCGCGCATCGGTGTCTCGTCCATCATCCGGTCCTCTGGGATCCCCGTCCGCCCTCCGTCGGAGTCAGAAGTCGATGACCTGGCGGATGATGTCGGCGTCGCCCAGCGCTCCCATGGCGTCGTTGATCTCGTCCAACCGGATGCGGCGGGAGATCATGCCGTCGAGGTCGAGGCGGCCGGCCTTGTAGAGCCGGAGGAAGCGGTTGAAGTCGGTGCGCACGTCGGCGCCTCCGTACATCGAGCCGACGAGTGTCTTTTCGGAGAGAAACATCTCGAAGGCGTTCAACTCGAAGGTCTCCTCGGCCCGGCCGACGCCGACGATGCAGCAGGTGCCTCCCCGTCGGGTGAGGTCGTAGGCCTGCCGCATGGTGGTCGCCATGCCGATGCACTCGAGCGTGAAGTCGAAGCCCTCACCGCCGGTCACCTCGGCCATGACCGCCGGCACGTCTTCGGGGACCGCCCCGTGGGTGGCACCGAAGGCCTTGGCCCGGTCGAGCTTGCCCTCATGGAGGTCGATGGCGACGATTGCGGCGGCTCCGGCGATCCGGGCTCCCTGGATGGCCGCCACGCCGACGCCGCCGACGCCGATGATGCACACCGACGAGCCGGGGGTGATCTTGGCGGTGTTCATCGCCGCTCCGACGCCCGTGGTGACGCCGCACCCGACGAGCGCCGCCACGTCGAGTGGGATGTCGTCGTCGATCTTGATCGCTGCGATGCCCGGCACGATCGTCTCCTCGGCGAATGTGCCGCAGCCGCTCATGGAACCCACCACGGCGTCGCCCCGCAGGAACTGCTGCGACGTGGCCATCGTGATCATGCCGGTCATGCAGAGGTTTGGCTGGTTGCGACCGGTACAGAACGGGCACACGCCGCAGGGCGGCGAGAAGGCGATGATCACATGGTCGCCGGGCGCCACGTGTGTGACACCGTCGCCCACATCGGTGACCACGCCGGCACCCTCGTGGCCGAGCACGCACGGCACCTGTTGGGGAATCGTGCCGTTCATGACGGAAAGGTCCGAGTGGCACACGCCGCTGTGGGCGATCTTGATCTGCACCTCACCGGGTGCCAGACCCCGCAACGTGACGTCGTCGTGGATCACCAACTGATCAGAGGGAATGTTTTCGAGTACTGCGGCGAGCATGAGGTTCTCCTGGTCGGTCCGGCCGTTCGCCGAACGGTAGCGGACCTGATCGGACGACGAGAATGCGGCGGGCGACGACTACCGTCACCTGCGTGGAGCTCAAGACCATTCGGCTGGAAGACGTCGGATCGACGCGGGTGGTCCTGCTGTCGAGGCCCCACCGCCGCAATGCCTGGACCGGCAGGATGCACACCGAATACCGTTGGGCAGTACAGCAGGCAGAGAACGACCCTTCGGTGAAGGTCATCGTCGTGACCGGCGATCCCGAGGGTCGCGCCTTCTGCGTCGGCGCCGACAGCGGAGCCCTCGAGGGGCACGTCGAGCGGGGCGGCTACGACCCCGGGACCCCCGCTGACCTGGCGATGCCCGGCTACGGGGTGCACCCGGCGTTCGACGCCGACTTCGCCTGGCACTTCGGGCTCACCAAGCCCGTGATCGCCGCCATCAACGGCGCCGCCGCCGGGGTCGGCCTGGTCGTGGCCTGCTTCGCCGACCTGCGCTTCGCCGCTGCCGGCTCGAAGTTGACCACGGCCTACGGGAAGCTGGGCCTGCCGGCCGAGTACGGGCTTTCGTGGCTACTGCCCCGGATGATCGGCCTCGGACGTGCCAACGACCTGCTGCTCACCAGCCGCGTCGTCCTCGCCGAGGAGGCCCTGCACATCGGGCTGGTCAACGACGTGGTCGCCCCGGATGACCTGCTCCCCCACGTCCACGGATGGATCGAGGAGTTCCTCGGGCCGGTCGCCAGGTCGAGCCTGGCCGCCGCCAAGCGCCAGACCTACACGGACCTCCACCGGAGCGCCGCTTCGGCCATCGAGGAGGCCACCCGCCTGCTCGACGTCCACACGGCGGGACCGGACTACGCCGAGGGCGTCGCCGCGTTGACGCAACGGCGGCCACCGAACTTCCCCTGACCGGGGTGGCTGCCATGCGTCGATGTCTCTGGTTGTCAGCCGGCTTCCTGTTCCTGGCCATCGGGCCCTCCTGCGGGTCCCCGGAACAGGTGGCGCCGCCCGCTTCCACATCCACGTCCACCTCCACCACCACATCCACGTCCACCTCCACCTCCACATCCACATCCACATCCACGACAACGACCACGACCACGACCACGACCACA
>CAJXIS010000348.1 GCA_913054115.1 uncultured Acidimicrobiaceae bacterium
CTTGGCACCAACTCCAGCCGGAACGAGGCATCGGTGCCCAACAGGGTGGCGACGAACCGATGGGCCCGCGACGAGGTGTCGATCACGATGCAGGTGAACTGCTGACCGGAACGGGCCACGCGCACGGGCGGGTCGCACGACACCGAGTCGACATCGCCCAGATCGGCGACCAGGCGCTCCTCGACCTCGGCGGCCACATCGACGGCCCGCACGAGGAACACCCCGGAGGAAACCTCCATCTGGTCGAGGCGATCCGGCCGGGTCACCCTCACCGGGACGTCGACTCCGGCGATGATCGCCGTGCACGACACGGGGCCGAGACCGTCGAGGGTGATCTCCGGGCAGGAGACGACGGTGACCACCTCGGGATGGTCGGGCACGAGACCGGCGGGAATCGCCCGCTCCAGCGCCTCGACATCGACGGTCGTCGGGCGATCAGGCGAACCGCAGCCCGCGATGACGAGCACGAACACGAGTGCGGACAGTCGGGGCGTCAACCCCATTCGGCGGCCACAGCGAGCGCCTCGTCCCAGCCGGTGCCCTGCTCGAGCAACCCCCGACCCTGCATCACGTGACGCGGCCGGTTCATGGCGAGAACCGCTGTGAACCGTCCCTGTCGACCGTAGAAGGCGACGAAGCGATGCTCGTCCGTCGATCCATCGACCACCTGCACGTCGTCGTCGGGGTGGGGGCGTCCCGCCAACTGGATCTTGCGGTCGTACTGGTCGCTCCAGAACCATGGCACCGGCGCGAACGCCTCGGCCTCCTCATCGGGGATCAACAGCCGTCGGACTGCGTGGCGGCCCTGTTCGACCGCATTGTCCCAGTGTTCCACCCGCATCGACTCGCCGGTACGCGGGTTGGTCCAACGGGCCACGTCTCCGGCCGCCACCACGTGCGGAGCAGCGAGACAGGTGGGGTCGCAGGCCACGCCGTCGTCGATCGTCAGGCCGGATCCCTCGAGCCAGTCGGTGTTGGGCACCACGCCGATGCCGACGACGACCAGGTCGGCGTCGATGCCCGTTCCATCCGCCAGGGTGACCGTCATGTCGCCGGGCTCGCCCTCGACGGACGACACGCCGACACCGCAACGCAGGTCCACGCCGTTGGCGACATGCACGTCGGCGACCACTGCCCCCATCTGCTCGCCCAACACACGTTCGAACGGCGCCGGCAAGGCCTCGACGAGCGTCACGGAGACACCACGACCACGCGCAACCGAGGCCACCTCGGCACCGATGAAACCGGCCCCGATGACGACCATGCGATCGGCGCCGGCATCGAGCGCCGACCGGATGGCCAGGCAGTCGTCGAGCGTCCGCAGCGTGTGGACGCCCGCCAGGTGGGCGGTGCCCGGCAGGGTCCGGCAGCGTGCCCCGGTCGCGATCAGGAGGCCGTCGAACGGCTCGGGCACCCCGTCGACCTCCAAAGAACGTGCGGCCACGTCGAGGCCGGTGGCCCGCACACCGAGCCGCAGGTCGAGGCCGAGCGGCTCCAACTTCTCGGCCGGGGTCAGGACCGCCCGCTCGGGATCCCAGTCGCCTGCAAGCACCTGCTTGGAGAGCGGCGGTCGGTCGTAGGGCTGGTGCGGCTCATCACCGATGAGGCTGATCCGCCCCTCGAAGCCGTCACGCCGGAGGGTCTCGGCGGCCCGGAGGCCGGCCAGCGAGGCACCGACGATCGTGATCGAGTCCCGCACGGCCGTTCCGGCTCCTGCGCTCGACGACCCGGCGGGTCCGGTCAACCCTCGATCGAGATCGCCTGCTTCGGACAGCGCTGGACGGCTTCCTCCATGGCCTCGCGGCGATCCTCGTCCGGTGCCTCGTTCAGGACGTAGAGGAAGTCATCGTCACGCACCTCGAACACGTCGGGGGCGATCGCCATGCAGATGGCGTTGCTTTCACAGAGGTCGTAGTCGACGACAATGCGCATCGGTCTCTCCAGCGGGGTGGGCGGGCAGGTTCGCTGATCGTATGCGGTCGGGGCGGCGCGCTGCGATCTCAGGGCTTGTCGGCCCCGACCACCCACATGGCGAAGTACTGGGCGCCGCCGCCGTAGGCATGCCCGAGGGCCCGCCGGGCACCGTCCACCTGGTGGTCGCCGGCCATTCCCCGGACCTGGAGCGCCGCCTCCGCGAACCGGATCATGCCCGATGCCCCGATCGGGTTCGACGACAGCACCCCACCGGAGCAGTTGACGGGCAGGTCGCCACCGTCGAGGTTCGTGGCCCCCTCCTCCACCATCCGCCACCCGGCATCGCGCTCGGCGAAGCCGATGCTCTCGAGCCACATCGGCTCGTACCAGGAGAACGGCACGTACATCTCGACGACATCGATCTCGGCCCGCGGATCCGAGATCCCCGCCTGGCGGAACACGTCGGCGGCACAGTCCCTGCTGGCCTGCGGACTCACCTCGTCGCGCCCCGGGAAGTTGTTGGCCTCGGACCGCATCGCCGTGCCGTGCACCCACGCCACCGGCCCCGACGCCGCATCTCCGGCGGCCTCGTCGCCGAGCACCAT
>CAJXIS010000349.1 GCA_913054115.1 uncultured Acidimicrobiaceae bacterium
GAAGTTCGAAGGAGGGAGCGGCGGGGCTGGTGGGGCGCGCGCTCATGTCGCCATGGGGAGCACGATGAAGGCGAAGGCGACGTAGTGGAGGGCGGCGGCGACGATGGTGAAGGCGTGGAAGACCTCGTGGAAGCCGAAGGTGGCCGGCCAGGGGTCGGGCCAACGGAACGCGTAGACGATGGCGCCGGTGGTGTAGAGGAGCCCGCCGATGAGGAGCAGCAGGAAGCCGGCCACGCCGAGGTGGTGCCAGGCGTCGGCTACCACGGGGAGCAGGCACCAGCCGACGAGCAGGTAGGGGATGGCGACGACCGGCGTCGGTGCGTCGGGGAAGCGCAGGCGGACCCAGGTTCCGATGAGGGCGCCACCCCAGACCATGGACAGGACCAGCTTGGCCGCCCAGGGCGAGAGCACGAAGACGGCGACCGGGGTGTAGGTGGCGGCGATGGCGACGAAGATCGTGGCGTGGTCGAAGCGCTGCATCACCCGCTGGCCCCTGGGGCCCCAGTTGACCCGGTGGTAGAGGGCCGAGATGCCGAAGAGGGCGACGATCGACAGGCAGTAGAGGGCGGTCACGAAGCGGGGGGCGATGCCCGGTGCACGGACCACCATGATCGGTGCGAGGGTCAGCGCTGCGGTGAATGCGACACGGTGGGCGACGCCCCGGAACAGGGGTTTGGGGGCGGTGGCGTCGTTGTTGGCTACTTCGTCGGGCATGGGGAGACACTACGGGGAGGTGGGTGTCGACGCTGGCCCGAGGGTTGGGTACGGTCAGGGGGCATGGAAGGGGACCAGCTTTTCGAACTCGTGGAGGAATACGCCGCGTTCGGCGACCACCGCACGGGTTCCGGGGTCGATCACGCGACGACCGAATGGGTGGCCCAGCAGCTCGCCGATCGAGGGCTCACGGTCGAGGTGTCCGCCTACGGGTTCGACCGCTGGCAGGCCCACGGCGATGTCACCATCGACGACGAGCCGATCGAGCACCTGGCGCTGCACGGTGAGTGGGAGGGTCCGGTGCCCGGGGGGCCGGTGCTGGCTGCCGCATATTCGGTCGGATTCGGCGGCGAGCAGTCGTTCGAGGCGGTCGCCGGAGCGGCGCAGGCTTCGGGATATTCGTCGGCGGTCCTTGCGACCGATCATCCACATGGGTCGTTGGTGGGGGTCAATCGGGCTCCTGGCGAGGAGACGGGCTTTCCGATCGTTCTGGTCCCTGGGCGTGAGGCCGGACGTCTCGACGGTGCGGAGGGGAGCCGTATCCGGGTCGACCTGACCGCCGAGACGACGCCGGGCACCACGGCCAACGTGGTTGCCTCCAACGGGGTCGAGGGGCGGCCGCTGCTGCTCACCACGCCGATGACCGGCTGGTTCGGGTGCGCCGGTGAGCGGGGCACGGGGTTGGCGGTGTTCCTCGACCTGGTCGAGCGACTGTCTGACCGTCCGTTGCTGGTGTTGTCCACGTCGGGTCATGAGCTGCTCTACGACGGGGTGAGGCGCTGGGTGGCCGACCGGAACCTTGATGCCACGGCGATCGTGCACGTGGGCGCCGATGTGGCGTCCGAGGCCTACGGCGATGGTGGCGTGCGTTCCCTGGCCACGAGCCGGGTGGCATTCTGTGGCGGCTCGACGGCCGTGGAGGCTGTGGGAGAGGCGATGACGCCGGGGGCCTGGTCGTTCGTGCCGGAGCCGGATGCCTGGTTGGGCGAGGGGGAGGTGTGGTGCCAGACGGGGTCGCCGCTGCTGTCGGTGACCGGTGCCGGTCCGTGGTTCCACACGCCGCAGGACACGCCGTCCAACTCGACTTCGCCGGATTCGCTGGCCGTGTGTGCCGCAGCCCTTGGAGAAGCCGTCGAAGCCCTCGACACAGCCGCGAGGGGCTAGCAGGCGTCGATGCCAGAGCGCACGTATGACTTCGTGATCGTCGGCGGTGGGTCGGCGGGGTGTGCGCTGGCCAACCGGCTCAGCGCCGATCCGTCGAACCGGGTGCTGGTGCTCGAGGCGGGGCGGATGGACTGGCGCTGGGACGTCGTGATCCACATGCCGGCTGCGCTGTCGATGGGCATCGGCAACCGCTTCTACGACTGGCAGTACGAGTCGGAGCCCGAGCCCGAGTTGGGCGGTCGGCGGGTGTACCACGCACGGGGCAAGGTGCTCGGCGGATCGTCGAGCATCAACGGGATGATCTTCCAGCGGGGCAACCCGATGGACTTCGACCGGTGGGCCGCCACGCCCGGTTGCGAGGCATGGGACTGGGCGCACTGCCTGCCGTACTTCCGGCGCATGGAGACCTGCATCGCCGGCGAGGACGAGTGGCGGGGCGGCGAGGGTCCGCTCAAGCTCGAGCGGGGGCCGGCCACCAGCCCGCTGTTCGAGGCGTTCTTCGAGGCGGTGCGGCAGGCGGGGCACCCGATGACCACCGACGTCAACGGCTATCGGCAGGAGGGCTTCAACGCCTTCGACCGCAACGTGTACCGGGGGCGGCGGGTGTCGGCGGCGAGGGCGTACCTGC
>CAJXIS010000350.1 GCA_913054115.1 uncultured Acidimicrobiaceae bacterium
GAGCGGCAGGACCGCCTCGACGTCGGTGTCCGCCCCCACTTCCTTCCGGAGACCGCCGAGATCCGTTCCGGCACCTGGACCGTCGCTCCGGTGGCCAAGGACCTGCTCGATCGTCGGGTCGAGATCACCGGCCCCACGTCGCGCAAGATGATGATCAACGCCCTCAACTCGGGCGCCAGGGTCTTCATGGCCGACTGCGAAGACGCCATCAGCCCGACCTGGGACAACGTCGTCGACGGGCAGATCAACCTGCGCGACGCCCACCGCCACGCACTCACCCTCGACCAGGGCGGCAAGCACTACCGGCTCAACGACGAGACCGCCACGCTGGTCGTGCGCCCACGCGGCTGGCACCTCCCCGAGCGACACGTCCAGATCGACGGCCGGCCGGCCGCCGCCTCGCTCGTCGACTTCGGCCTTGCCTTCTTCCACGGTGCCCGCGAGGCCCTCGACCGGGGCAGCGGCCCCTACTTCTACCTGGCCAAGCTCGAGGGGCATCTCGAGGCCCGCCTCTGGAACGACGTGTTCTGCCACGCCCAGGACGCCCTCGGCATCCCCCGGGGCACCATCAAGGCCACGGTCCTGATCGAGACGATCCTGGCCGCATTCGAGATGGACGAGATCCTCTACGAACTGCGCGACCAT
Source organism: uncultured Acidimicrobiaceae bacterium (assembly GCA_913054115.1). Classification (GTDB taxonomy): domain Bacteria; phylum Actinomycetota; class Acidimicrobiia; order Acidimicrobiales; family MedAcidi-G1; genus S20-B6. The sequence goes on from CAJXIS010000350.1 coordinate 646, forward strand.
TCGTCGGGCCTCAATGCCGGCCGCTGGGACTACATCTTCAGCGTCGCCAAGAAGTTCGCCGCCCACCCCGAATACCTCCTCCCCGACCGCTCCGACATCTTGATGACGGTCCCCTTCATGCGGGCCTACACCGAGCTCATGGTCGCCACCTGCCACAAGCGTGGCGCCCACGCCATCGGCGGCATGTCGGCCTTCATCCCGAACCGCCACGAGCCCGAGATCACCGTGATCGCCCTCACCAAGGTGGCCGAGGACAAGGCCCGCGAGGCCAACGACGGCTATGACGGCACATGGGTCGCCCATCCCGACCTCGTCCCGGTCGCCATGAAGGAGTTCACCTCCGTCCTGGGTCGGGGCATCAACCAGCTCGATCGCCAACGCCCCGATGTCGATGTCACGGGCGACGACCTTCTCGCCGTGGCCGAATCCGGCGGGTCTGTCACCGAGACGGGGCTCCGCACCAACGTCCACGTCGGACTTCGCTACCTGGCGCACTGGCTCGACGGCACCGGCGCCGTCAGCATCCACAACCTCATGGAAGACGCCGCCACCGCCGAGATCAGTCGGGCACAGGTCTGGCAGTGGGTCCGCCACGGCCAGGAGCTGGAGGACGGTCGGACCGTCACCGCCGCCATGGTGCGCACCATCATCGACGAGGAGCTTCTGGTCATCGAGGACGAACTCGGAACCAGCGCTTTCGTCGACCTGCCGTTCAAAGATGCGCGGCGGGTGTTCGAGTCGGTCGCCCTGGGCGACGAGTTCATCGAGTTCCTGACCCTGCCGGCGTACGAGCTGCTCGACTGAGCAGCGCGCATTCCCGGACAACGAACACCCACCACACCCATACCCCAGGCGCCGTGCGGCGTCACGGAATCCACGAGAGAAAGAGAACCCCATGCGCAAGAGCTTCGCCCAGCAGGTCGAAGAACTGGAAAAGGACTGGGCCGAGAACCCGCGCTGGGCCGGAGTCCAGCGTGACTACTCGGCCAACGAGGTCGTGCGTCTGCGCGGCTCCTTCCTGCCCGAGTGCTCCCTGGCGCGGCACGGCGCCGAGACCCTGTGGAAGCGCCTCCACGAGATGGACTACGTCCACGCCCTCGGTGCCATGAGCGGTGGCCAGGCCATCCAGTACGTCAAGGCGGGCCTCCCGGCCCTGTACCTGTCGGGCTGGCAGGTCGCCGGTGACGCCAACACGGCCGGCCACGTCTACCCGGACCAGAGCCTCTACCCGGTCAACTCGGTGCCGACCCTCGTCGAGCGCCTCAACAACGCCCTGCGCCGTGCCGACCAGATCGAGTGGTCGGAAAACGAAGGTGAAGTGGTCCGGGACTGGCTCGTCCCGATCGTCGCCGACGCCGAGGCCGGCTTCGGAGGCGCTCTCAACGTCTACGAGCTCATGAAGCGCATGATCCGCGCCGGTGCCGCCGGCGTCCACTTCGAGGACCAGTTGGCCTCGGAGAAGAAGTGCGGCCACATGGGCGGCAAGGTGCTGATCCCGACCCAGCAGCACATCCGCACGTTGATCTCGGCCCGCCTCGCCGCCGACGTCCTGGGCGTTCCGTCCCTCGTCGTCGCCCGCACCGATGCCCTCGGAGCGACGCTCATCACGAGCGACATCGACGAGCGCGACCGCCAGTTCGTGACTGGCGAGCGCACACCGGAGGGCTTCTACCACACGACCCCCGGCCTTCCGGCGCCGATCTCCCGTGGCCTGGCGTACGCCCCGTACTGCGACCTGATCTGGTGCGAGACCGGCACGCCCGACCTCGACGAGGCGCAGACCTTCGCCGATGCCATCCACGCCGAGTACCCCGGCAAGATGCTGGCCTACAACTGCTCACCGTCGTTCAACTGGAAG
>CAJXIS010000351.1 GCA_913054115.1 uncultured Acidimicrobiaceae bacterium
GCCGACGGTTGCGGGATCGAACACGACGAGGTCGGCGTGCCAGCCCTGTTGCACCCTGCCGCGTTCCCGGAGTCCGAAGAAGCGGGCTGGCACGTCGGTCATGTGGGCGATGGCCGATTCGACGCTGGCCAGCTGCCGGCCGCGGATGCAGTCGGCCAGCCATTCGGTGGTGTACGAGGCGCCGGCCATGCGGTCGAGGTGTGCGCCGGCGTCCGAGCCGCCGATCATGACGTGCTCGTGGTCCCAGACGGACTGTCGCATCAGCCAACTGGCCGGGTCGTCGTCGGTGGGGCCGGGCCACAGCACGGTGCGCAGGTCGTCGGCCAGCACGATGTCGAGCAGGGCGTAGAAGTCGCGGACACCGCGCTCGCGGGCGATGTCGCCCACCAGGCGGCCCTTGAGGCCTTCGTTCTCGGCCGAGTAGGTGTCGCCGATTCGGTAGCGGCCCCAGCCGGTGAGCCGGGAGAAGACGCCGGCATCCCGTGAGGCGGCACGCTCCTCGAGGTGGCGACGTGATTCGGGGTCGGTCAGTGCCGCCACCTTCTCGTCGTGGGGGAGGTCCATGACCTGGCCCCAGTCGGGGAGCAGGTAGAGGGCGCAGAAGGTGTGGAAGTGCATGTTCATGCCGACGAGGATCGGCATGGTGAGCGCCATGGCCCGGCCGCCCCGCTCGGCGACCTGTTCGCAGGCGGCGATCTGGTTGCGGTAGTCGTCGGGGCGGGCGGAGTCGACGGTGAGGACGTTCCAGTTGAGGGGTCGCCTGCCGGCCAACGACATGCGGGCCATGAGGTCGACCTCGTCGTCACGGAAGCCGTTCATGCAGCCGTCGGCGACCCATTCGAGGGCGGTGCCCGGATGGTCGGCGACGACGGACGACAGCGCCACGACCTCGTCGTCGGTGGCGACACGCGAGGGGATGGGGACGCCGTCGCCGTCCGTGTGGGTGAACGAGCGGCTGGTGGAGAAGCCGAGGCCGCCGGCCTCGAGGCCGTCGTGGAGGAGCTGCTGCATCTCGGCGACTTCGGCGTCGGTGGCCTCGCGGTCGACGGCGTCGTCCTTCATGACCATGCGGCGCAGGGCGCTGTGGCCGATCATGGCGGCGATGTTGACGCCGATGTTGCCGTCGAGTCGGGCGAGGTAGTCGGCGGTCGAGCGCCAGTTCCAGTCGACGCCGATCTCGAGGGCGGCCGGTGACATGCCCTCGACCTTGACCATCATGGCGCCGATGTAGGCGGCGTCGGACTCGTCGCCGATCGGGGCGAGCGAAAAGCCGCAGTTGCCCATGACCATGCTGGTGACGCCGTGCAGGCTCGACGGGGTGGCCCAGGGGTCCCAGAAGATCTGGGCGTCGTAGTGGGTGTGGGGGTCGACGAAGCCGGGGCACACGACCTTGCCGGTGGCGTCGAGGGTCTCGACGGCCTCGGCGCCTGCGAGGTCGCCGATGGCGGCGATGCGCCCGTCGGTCACGCCCACGTCGGCACGCACGCCGGGGGTTCCCGTGCCGTCGATCACCGTGCCACCCGTGATGAGCAGGTCGAACATGGCGGTGAGGCTACTCGCCGCACCTGCCGAGATCCTGACGGAGCGTCAGGTTTTCCTGATGCGCGGAACGGCCCCCCGATGCGGGAGGATCGGTGAATGGGAGCATCGTCGACCGCACGCATCGCCGCCCTCCTGGCGGACCTGACCACCGAGGAGAAGGCGGCCCTCATGACCGGCCGTGGCATCTGGGACACGAATCCTGTCGAGCGACTCGGCATCCCGGCGCTCAAGGTCACCGACGGACCCAACGGCGCCCGCGGCGCCGGCCTCCTCGGCACCGGCACGCCGGCACTCTGCATCCCCTGCGGCTCGGCACTCGGCGCCACCTGGGACCGGGGGCTGGTCGAGGAACTCGGGGCCGCCCTCGCGGCCGAGACCCGTGCCCGGGCCTGCCACGTGCTGCTCGCCCCGACTGTCAACATCCACCGGACGCCACTCGGCGGCCGCAACTTCGAGTGCTACTCGGAGGACCCGGTGCTCACCGGCAGGACCGCAGCGGCGTTCATCCGTGGTGTCCAGGGGGGCGGCGTCGCCACCACCATCAAGCACTTCGTCGCCAACGACTCGGAGTTCGAGCGCAACAGCATCGACTCGGTCGTGCCCGACCGGACCCTGCGCGAGATCTACCTGCGACCCTTCGAGATCGCCGTGTCCGAATCCGCACCGTGGGGCCTCATGGGGTCGTACAACCGGGTCAACGGCACGTTCGCCTGCGAGAACCGGTGGCTGCTCACCGACGTGCTGCGCGACGAGTGGGGGTTCGACGGGATCGTCGTCACCGACTGGTTCGCCGCCAAGTCCACGGCCACCATGGCCGGGTCCGGACTCGACCTCGAGATGCCGGGAGCCGGCCGCTTCTACGGTCCGGCGCTGGTGGCTGCGGTCGAGGCCGGCGAGGTCGACGAGGCGCTGCTCGACGAGGCGGCCCGCCGACTGCTCACCCTGCTCGAGCGGACCG
>CAJXIS010000352.1 GCA_913054115.1 uncultured Acidimicrobiaceae bacterium
CGTCCTCGATGCGGTGCTTCTTCTCCTTGAGCTCCACCTCGGTGGCAGCGCCGACCTGTACGAGGGCCACGCCCCCGGCCAGCTTGGCGAGCCGCTCCTGGAGCTTCTCACGGTCCCAGTCGGAGTCGGTGTTCTCGATCTCGGCCTTGATCTGGTTGATCCGGCCCTCGACGTCGGCGGACTCGCCGGCACCCTCGACGATGGTGGTGTCGTCCTTGGTGATGACCACCTTGCGGGCGCTGCCCAGCATCTCGAGCGTGACGCTGTCCAACTTGAGGCCGACCTCCTCGGCGATGACCTGGGCACCCGTGAGGGTCGCCATGTCCTGGAGCATCGCCTTGCGACGCTCGCCGAAGCCCGGTGCCTTGAGGGCCACCGAGCTGAAGGTGCCACGGATCCGGTTGACGACCAGCGTGGCCAAGGCCTCGCCCTCGACGTCCTCTGCGACGATCAGCAGCGGGCGACCCGACTGCATGACCTTCTCGAGCACCGGCAGCAGATCCTGGACCGAGGTGATTTTGCCCTGGTTGAGCAGGATGTACGGCTCTTCGAGGACCGCCTCCTGACGCTCCGGGTCGGTCACGAAGTACGGCGACAGGTAGCCCTTGTCGAACTGCATGCCCTCGACGAATTCGAGGTCCATGCCGAACGTGTTCGACTCTTCGACCGTGACCACGCCGTCCTTGCCCACCCTGTCGATGGCGTCGGCGATGATCCCACCGATCTCCGTGTCAGCGGCCGAGATGGCCGCCACGTTGGCGATCTGTTCCTTGGAGTCGTCGACCTGCACGGACATGTCGGCGATGGCATCGACGGCCGCACGCACGGCCTGCTCGATGCCCCGCTTGAGGCCGATCGGGTTCGCACCGGCGGCCACGTTGCGCAGGCCCTCACGGACCAGCGCCTGGGCCAGCACCGTGGCGGTGGTGGTGCCGTCGCCGGCGATGTCGTTGGTCTTGGTTGCGACCTCCTTCACCAGCTGGGCGCCCATGTTCTCGAAGGGGTCCTCGAGTTCGACCTCACGGGCGATCGAGACTCCGTCGTTGGTGATGGTGGGTGCGCCGAACTTCTTGTCGAGGACGACGTTGCGGCCACGCGGGCCGAGCGTCACCTTGACGGCGTCGGCCAGCTTGTTGACGCCGGCCTCCAGGCCGCGACGGGCCTCTTCGTTGAATGCGAGGATCTTTGCCATCAGATGCCTACTTGACGATGGCGAGCACGTCGCGGGCGTTGAGGATCAAAAGGTCCTCGCCTTCGACCGTGATGTCGGTCCCGCCGTACTTGCTGTAGACGACGGTGTCGCCGACGGCGACGTCCATCGGCACGATCTCGCCGGTGTTGTCGGAGCGGCGGCCGGGGCCGACAGCCAGGACATCGCCCTGCTGGGGCTTCTCCTTGGCGGTGTCGGGGATCACCAGGCCGCTGGCCGTGGTGGCCTCGAACTCGCTGGGGCGGACCACGATGCGGTCTTCCAGGGGCTGCAGGTTCATGGAACGCTTCTTCCCTCTTCGTTGGATGGATTCTTGGGTCGTGCTCCCCGATCGGGGAGCACGCATGGACCGCGAGCACACTTGGCACTCTCGGTCGACGAGTGCCAACGATACGGTCGCCCCCGGGGCGTCCCAACGTGTCGCCGTGCCGATCTTTGTCTCCGGCGATGCCAGAAACGCCCGTCAGTCGATGAACGGCAGGCTTTGATTGGGGTCGGCGCCGGTGTCGAGCGGGCTGGGCCCGAACATCGACAGGCGCCACCAGCCGGCGGCGGCCACCATGGCGGCGTTGTCGGTGCACATCGCCCGCGAAGGCAGGAACGCCCGCACGCCAAGGTCGCCGCAGGTGTCGAGGAACCGCTCGCGCAGCCGGGAGTTGGCCGCCACGCCACCGCCGAGGCACAGGCCCTTCGCCCCCGTGGCCTCGACCGCCCACCGGGCCTTGGTGACCAGCGCATCCACGACCGCCTCCTGGAACGAGGCGGCCACATCGGCCGTCGGGGCATCGGGCTCGTTCCGGACGTGGTTGACGACCGCCGTCTTGAGTCCGCTGAATGAGAACGCGAACCGGCGGTCGTCGGGCAGCGTGGCAGGGTTCTCCTGCACCATCGACCGCGGGTAGGCGAACGCCGACGGGTCGCCATCGACGGCCAGCTCGTCGATCGCCGGACCGCCCGGATAGCCCAACCCGAGGTAGCGGGCCACCTTGTCGAAGGCCTCGCCGGCGGCGTCGTCGAGTGTGGAGCCCAGCAGGCGGTACCGGCAGTGGTCCTCCATGAGCACGAGCATCGTGTGGCCCCCTGACACCAGCAGGACCACGAGGGGCAGTTCGAGGTCGGGTTCTTCGAGGAACGAGGCGTAGAGGTGGGCCTCGAGGTGGTTGACGGACACGAACGGCACGTCCCACACCAGCGACAGGGCCTTGGCGGCGCTCACGCCGATCAGCAGCGACCCGACCAGACCGGGGCCGGCCGTCGCG
>CAJXIS010000353.1 GCA_913054115.1 uncultured Acidimicrobiaceae bacterium
GGTCCCCCAGACCGACGCGCTAACCAAGCTGCGCCACAGCCCGCTGTGGAGCGGCCACCCTACCGGCGCAGCCCGCTGCGGCCGTCCCGAAAGAGCCGTGCGAGCATGTGGAGGTGGACGACAAGCACACCACGATGGAGACACGCCGGCTCGGGCGCACCGGGCACCACAGCAGCATCGCCATCCTGGGCGGCGCCGCCTTCGCCACCGACACCCCCGAGGACGCCGAGCCGTTCCTGGCCGAGGCCCTCGCCGCCGGCGTCAACCACCTCGACATCGCCCCCGGCTACGGGCTCGCCGAGCGTGCGGTCGGGCCACACCTCCCGGCGCTCCGCGACCGGCTCTTCATCGCCTGCAAGACCGGCGAAACCGAACGCGACTGGGCACAGCAGCGCCTCGACAAGACGCTCACCCGCCTCCAGGTCGACCACCTCGACCTCTACCAGGCCCACGGGGTGACCTCGGTCGACGAGCTGGACCGCAGGGCCGAGGCCTTCGAGGTGATCCTCGACGCCCGCGAGCAGGGCCTCACCCGCTTCATCGGCATCACCGGCCACGACCTCGGCGCCCCCCGGGCCCACCTCGAGGCCATCCGCCGCTACGACGTCGACACGGTCATGTTCCCGGTGTATCCCCGGGTCTGGGCCGACCCCGTCTACCGGGCCGACGCCGAGGCCCTGCTGGCCGAGTGTGCGGCCCGCGACGTCGGCGTCATGGCGATCAAGGCAGTGGCGTGGCGCCCATGGGGCGACCGGCGGCCCGACACCATGACCTGGTACGAGCCGCACCGCACCGACGCAGGCATCGAACGCGGCGTCCGGTTCGCCCTGTCGACCCCCGGGGTCCACGCCTTCTGCACGCCCAGCGACCCGGGCACCGCACGGCGCGCCATCGAAGCAGCCGCCCGCTACACCCCACTCTCAGACGACGAACGCACGGCGGTTGCCGAAGATGTCGGCGCCGACGAGCCGATCTTCCCCATCGCCGAACGGGCGGTTTCCCCCTGGCGCTGAACCCGCCGCCGGGCCTCAGGTCACCAGCCTGACGATGCCCTCGACGAGGCGCCAGGCGAGGTAGATCGCCGCAGCGGATGCGAACACCCAGAAGTGCCAGGGGATCTTCTGCGACCTCGCCGGGTTGCCATCCGAGTCCTCGACCCGCTCACCGCACGTCGGGCAGGTGCCGACCACCGACACGGCGTTCGGGCTGAGGTACTTGTCGCACGCGGTGCACCAGGGCATGGCAGGGGTTTCCGACGAAAGGTTCAGGTCCTGCGGATCGCCAGGATGGCGATGTCGTCCTCGACGATGCCGTAGCTGAAGTCGTTGACCGAGTCGAGCAACTGCTTGCACAGCACGCCGGGGGCGATGCCCGGATCGCGCCGCAGGGCATCGCCGATGCGCTGCTCGCCGAACTGCTCGTCGCCGGTCCGGGCCTCGGCCAGGCCATCGGTGTAGAGCAGCACCATGTCATCGCGCTCGAGCGGGATCTCGCGGCTGAAGTAGGTGCCCTCCGGATCGAGCATCAGCAGCGGACCCGTCGAACGCAGCGGCCGCACCTCGCGCTCGTGGAACAGGAACGTGGCCGGGTGGCCCGCCGATGCGTAACGCATCGTCTCGGCCTCTGTGTCGAACACCAGCACGACCAGCGAGATGAACTCCTCGCCCCGCCCGACCGAGGCCATCTGCAGGTTGAGCTCCTCGAGCGCCTGCGCCGGATCCCGGAACCGGGCGAGGAACGAGCGCAGCAGGTACTTGGCCTGGAAGGCGGTGATGGACGCCTCGATGCCGTGACCGGAGACATCGCCGATGACCGCCGCCAACCGCGTCGGAGAGGCCTTGAAGACATCGAAGAAGTCGCCGGCCATCAGGCCGGTGCCGGCCTGGTAGACGCGCCCCACCTCGAAGCCGGAGAACTCGAGGAGCTCCTCGGGGGCCAGCCGGGCGGCCCATGCCTTGGGGGCGAGGTTCTCCTGGTCGAGCGCCTCCTGGGCACGGCGCTCGATGTCGATCCGCTGCCTCGCCATACGGGCCTCACGCACCGAATTGCGCGCCCAACCCGAGGAGACCAGCGCCGGCAGGCCGACGAGTGCGAACACGACCCACACCCCTGGCGAATCGAAGTAGGCGTTGACGAACACAACCACCGCCAGCAACCCGTAGAGGACCGCAGAATGGGACTCCTTGCGGAAGGTCGACCAGGCCAGCGTGTAGGCGTCAGGAGACGTCTCGGCATCGATCCTGTGGATCAGCCGGTAACGGTGCCGCGCCGAACGTGCCCAGCTGAGGGTGGCTGCCAGGCACACGAGGCCCACGAGGGTGAGTACCGGAGTGCGCATCTGCGATCATGGTACTCCCCGACCGGGACCGCGCCCCGACTGCCCGCAGAATCCGTCGACCGCCCGGGCAGACAGCGGGCTGTCGCCCCTTCGAGACGCCTATTCCGAGCGCCGACGCACCCGCAACTCG
>CAJXIS010000354.1 GCA_913054115.1 uncultured Acidimicrobiaceae bacterium
GCTCAGGCGGGGAGCCGACCCCGCAGGTGGTCGACCAGCTCGTCGATCGGCACCCGCTCCTGTTCCATCGAGTCGCGCTCGCGCACGGTGACGGCCCGGTCGTCGAGGGTGTCGAAGTCGACGGTGATACAGAACGGCGTGCCGATCTCGTCCTGGCGCCGGTAGCGGCGGCCGATGGCCTGGGTCTCGTCGTAGTCGCACATCCAGTGCGGCTGCAGCAGGCCGAGCACCTCGCGTGACGGCCCGACCAGCTCCGGCTTCTTCGAAAGTGGCAGCACGGCCATCGTGTACGGGGCGAGGCGCGGGTCGAACCGCAGGACGGTGCGCAGCTCGCCGCGCACCTCCTCCTCGTCGTAGGCGGCCATCAGGAACGCCATGGCGGTGCGGGTGGCGCCGGCGGCCGGTTCGATCACGTGCGGGACGTACTTCTCGTTGGTCGCCGGGTCGAGGTACTCGAGGCGGGCTCCGGACGCCTCGGCGTGGCGCCGCAGGTCGAAGTCGGTGCGGTTGGCGATGCCCTCGAGCTCGTCCCACCCCCACGGGAACAGGAACTCGACGTCGGAGGTGGCCGTGGAGTAGTGGCTCAGCTCGTCGCCCTCGTGGACCCGCAGCCTCAGCTTGTCGGCTGGCATGCCGAGGTCGAGGTACCAGTCGCGGCGCACCTCGCACCAGTACTCGAACCACTCGTCGGAGTCGTCGGGGGGCACGAAGAACTCGAGCTCCATCTGCTCGAACTCGCGGGTGCGGAACACGAAGTTACCGGGGGTGATCTCGTTGCGGAACGACTTGCCGATCTGGGCGATGCCGAACGGCGGCCGCTTGCGGCTGGTGTTGAGCACGTTGGCGAAGTTGGTGAACATGCCCTGGGCCGTCTCGGGCCGCAGGTAGACCTCGGCTGCCGTCTCGGTGACGGGCCCGGCGAAGGTCTTGAACATGAGGTTGAACTGACGGGCCTCGGTGAGGGTGCCCGACCGGCCACACGACGGACAGGTCGTGGGGTCGTCGAGTTTGTCCTCGCGGTGGCGGGCGCCACACTCCCGGCAGTCGACCAGTGGGTCGCTGAAGTTGGCGAGGTGGCCGGATGCCTCCCACACGGCTGGCGGCGTCAGGATCGAGGCGTCGAGCCCGACGACGTCGTGGCGCATCTGCACCATCGACCGCCACCACTGGTCCTTCACGTTGCGCAGCAGCAGGACGCCGATCGGCCCGTAGTCGTAGGTCGAGCGGAAGCCGCCGTAGATCTCGGCCGACTGGAACACGAAACCCCGCCGCTTGGACAGGTTGACGACCTTGTCGAACAGCGTCTCGTCGTTGGGGACCATGGCGGTGCAGGGTAGCGACCGACCGTGTCGACGTAGGCGACGGTTCGGGCATGATCTGTCCGCGTTCCACGGCACACTCACGGCATGGAGAACATCCGGGGCATGGGGCGGATCGGCCGGGGCAACCTCACCGGCGACCCGACGGCGGTCGTGGCGCGTCGGGTGATCGCCTTCGTGCTCGACGCCTTCATCGTCTCGATCGTCGTGATGCTCGTCTACCGGGGCAACATCGCCACGATCACCGATGACAACAGGATCATCCTGAACCGGAGCGCCCTGCTCGCCGGTTCGGTCCTGTTCGTCGTGAACCACGTGTTCCTCGCCGCTGCGAAGGGCTTCAGCGTGGGCAAGGCGATCGTCGGCCTGCGGATCGTGCGCCGTAGCGACGGCGGGCTCCCCGGCCTGCTCGGCGCCGCAGGCCGCTCGGTGCCGTGGTTCATCCCGATCCCGTTCCTGCCGTTCCTCGAACTGGGCGTGATGATCACCACCGGTGGCCACCGCCGCATCGGCGACCGCATCGGGCGCACCCTCGTCGTCGACCGCGGCGACGTCGGGCTGGTCCTCTCCGTGCCGGGCCTCCCCGACCCGCCCGAACCCCCGGTGATGCCCGAACAGATCAACCCGATCGAACGCTGAGTCCGGCCCCTGCCGCCGTCAGTCCGCCGGCGCCACAGCAACCAACGAGTCCAGCCATGCCAGGATCTCGTCATCCGTAAACAGGCCCATTGCATACTGCGTCACATCGAAAACGCGGACCAGGCCGTCCTCGACCCCCCGGTACGTCGAACCGATGTACACCGACTCCTCATGGACATCGAGGCACCCGGCGACGCCTCGAATGAGGATCTGCGTACCTCCACAGTCGGCCGGGTCGAAACCCACGCTTGTTGCCCCCTTGCTTTCGGAGCCCGAATCGGCTTCGGGCCGGGACGTGGACCTTGCGATGCTTTCCATAGCCAGCACCGAGCCTGAGCCCCCGAACACCGGACCGACCTGGTACTGGATGACCAGGTCGAACGTCATCTCGTTCCCGTAGCCCGAGAACTCCTGCACCACATCCGTGGTGACGGCTCGGTAGCGAGGGATCGATGTCGGCATCAGGCCGGCAACGAGTATCGGCACCCCGAAGTAGTCCGCCGCCCGCTG
>CAJXIS010000355.1 GCA_913054115.1 uncultured Acidimicrobiaceae bacterium
ACTCTCGCTGAACCCGAAACTGGTCATCGCCGACGAGGCCGTCTCGGCCCTCGACGTGTCGGTTCAGGCCCAGGTCATGAACCTGATGCTCGGCCTCCAGAACGAGTTCGGGCTCTCCTACCTGTTCATCAGCCACGACCTCGCCGTCGTCGAACGGATCGCCCACCGGGTGGCCGTCATGTACCTCGGCCAGATCGTCGAGCTGGGCTCACGCGAGCAGGTGTTCCGGAACCCCACCCACTCCTACACCCAGCGCCTGCTCGACGCCGTCCCCATCGCCGACCCACGCCAGCGCCGGGAACGACCGCTCATCACGGGGGAGATCCCGAGCCCCGTCTGGGCCCCCGGCACAGGCCCCGAGATCGTCATCCACGCTGAGGTCGAGCCCGGGCACTTTGTGGCTGTGGAATAGTTGTTTTTTTCTTTAGCCACTTTCACCACCGTGGGGGGCCATCGCCGGGCCTCCGCACGCTCGCAACCGAACGCTCGCTTACTCAGGCACCCGACACTGGCCGTCACCAGACCCAGGCGCTGCTTCTGCACCCCTTGCCACCAAGGGCTTCTGCCACCTCCACCAACTGTTCTCCTCGGGACCGCTCTGGCTGGGAGCGTTGAATCTCGCTTCTGCGCCTCTCCGCGGAGAGGAGCAGCTCAGCAGTGGACCTCTTCGCCGGGGGCGGCCGGGGCGGGGCGGTGGAGGACTCCTCCGGTCACCTCGATCACCGCCACGTCGCCGTCGGCCCGTCCCGTTCCATCGAGAAGCATGCTGTGGACGTCCGGAGTCGGACCGGGGAAGATCATGGTGACCGGAGCCCCTCCCCCGTCGCCCGGGTCCCCCAGGTTGCGCAGCGTGCCGCCTCCCGGGGTGCAGCGCAGGACCTCGCCGTCCCAGGTCACGGGCACGTGGACGACTTTTGCAAAGTTACAACCGGCGCTGTCGGCCCCAACGCTGACCAGGAAGCAGGCTGCGCCGTACTCCTCGAGACGGGCGGCAAGGTCGGAGGTGGTGACGGGGATGCTCATGTCCCAGAGCGTAGCGCTTGGCGAACTCAAGATTTTCGCGTAGATTACCTTGTATGAGCGAGTTCAAGATCGGTGAAGCAGCGCATCTGCTGGGGGTGAGCACCGACACGGTGCGTCGTTGGGTCGATGCCGGACGCCTCCCCGCCCACCGCACCGGGGGCGGCCACCGCCTCATCGACGGCACCGACCTGGCCCGCATGGCCCAGGAACGGGCCGAGTCCCGTGACACCGCTGGTGCCGAGGGCGCTCACAGCGCCGCTCTCTCCGCACGTAACCGCTTCACCGGCCTCGTCACCCGGGTGCTGCGCGACGGTGTCATGGCCCAGGTCGAGATCCAGGCCGGCCCCCATCGAGTCGTGTCGCTGATCTCCGCCGAGGCCGTCGACGACCTCGGCCTCGAGCCCGGCGTCCTGGCCGTCGCCGTGGTCAAAGCCACCAACGTCGTCGTCGAGCGGCCGCGTTGAGATGCGGGCCGGTCTCACGCTCATAGCCGCCTCATTGCTGGTGGCGGGATGCGGTACCTCTGAAGGCGATGAGCGCGATCTCACCGTCTTCGCCGCTTCGTCGCTCACGGATGTGCTCCCCGAGTTGAACGACGCCTACGAGGCACAGACCGGAAGTGCCGTGACCCTGGTGTTCGGCGGATCGAACCACCTGGCCGCCCAACTCCGCGACGGCGCACCTGCCGATGCCTTCCTGACGGCCGACCTGGACCTGTTCCCCGACGGAACCACCGGCCTCCGGTTCGCCTCCAACCGCCTCGTGCTCGCCGTGCCTGCCGGCAACCCCGCCGGGATCAGCGGCCCCGATGCCCTCGCCGACGAACGGCTCCGCGTCGCCGTGTGCGCCGTCGAGGTCCCCTGCGGCAGGGCAACCCGTGCCCTCGGCATCCCCCTCGCCCCCGACACCGAAGAGACATCGGTCCGGGCCGTGCTCAGCCGGGTATCCCTCGGCGAGGCCGATGTCGGCGTCGTCTACGCGACCGACGCCGCCTCCGAACCGGGGGTCGAGGTGGTCTGGCCGGATGCACCGTCCTGCCCCTGCGTCGAATACCACGCAGTGCCGCTCACCCCGGCCGGTGACCGGTTCGTGGCCTTCCTCGCCTCGGAAACGGCCGTCGGCATCCTGCGAAACAACGGATTCAGCGAATGAGACGCCTCCTGCTCACCCTCGCCGGGCTGGCCGTGTTCCTGTTGGCGCTGCCGATCGTCGGCCTGCTCCAACGGATGCCGTGGACCTCTTTGCCCGAGCTGCTCGCCGACGACGTCACCCTCGATGCCCTGCGGGTGTCGCTGGTCGTCAGCCTCGTCGCCGCCGTGGTCGTCCTCGTACTCGGCACACCGCTGGCCTGGGCGTTGGGTCGCACCGACCTGCCCGGCCGACGCATCGTGCGGGCGCTCGTCGTGCTGCCCATGGTG
>CAJXIS010000356.1 GCA_913054115.1 uncultured Acidimicrobiaceae bacterium
GCAGGGTCGTGCCGTTGTGTTCCAGGGCTTCGGTGAAGACCGCACGGATGGCATCGAGCAGGCGGCCGGAGCGTTCACGTCCGACCCGCCTTGCCCCCGGATGGATGCCGGATCGCCAGAGCGCCTCGTCGGCGTAGATGTTGCCGACCCCGGCGATGGGTCGTTGGGAGAGCAGGTGGGTCTTGATACGGCGGTTGCTCCGGGAGAGGCTGGCGTGAAACCCGGCGGCGTCGAGGCGGGGATCGAATGGTTCCGGCCCGAGTTCGTGGAGGGTTGGCAGCGACCGGTGGTCGCCGTGGGCGACGACGGCGATGCGGCCGAACCGGCGGATGTCGCGAAACACGAGGTGTCTGCCGTCGTCGAGCCCCCATCGGGCCCGACGGTAGGGATCGTCGTCGGGTGATGGGGACATATGGAGGCCGCCGGTCATGCCAAGGTGGACGATGAGCTCGCGGGGACCGGCGTCGCCATCGTCGAGGTCGAACAGGAGGTACTTCCCGCGGCGCCTGACTGCGCCGATCCGATGCCCGACGGCGGCCGGGGCCTGGGAGAACTTCGACGAGGGGTGGGCGTCGGCGTCCACGATGCGATGGCCCGATACGAGCGGTTCCAGTTGTGATCGAACGGTCTCGACCTCCGGGAGTTCGGGCATGTCGTCACCGTACCGATCACCGAACCGGGGTCATCTGCCGTCGCGTGGCGTCGGATAGGTTGCCCCCATGCCGGTGGTCGCGGTGGTGAACCAAAAGGGTGGAGTCGGGAAGACGACCGTCGTGCTCGGGCTGACGTCGGCGGCGGCAGCCCGGGGCCTCGAGACACTCGTCATCGACCTCGACCCCCAGGGAAATGCCTCCACGGGACTCGGTGTCTTCGAACCCACCCGCGGCATCGACCTGGTCCTCCAGGAGGAGCGACCCGGTGGCCTCCGTGCTGCGGTCGAGTCCACGGGGTGGCCCCACCAGTGCGGGCGCCTCCCCCTGCTGGCTGCGGCGTCTCCGGCGCTCTCGGTCCGGGAGGCGCAACTCGCCACCGACCCGTTGGGTGGCCAGGACCGGCTCCAGTTGGCGATGGACGGCTCGTCGTGGCCACTGGTGATCATCGACTGTCCGCCGTCTCTCGGCCTTCTCACCATCAACGCCCTGTTCGCCGCCGACCGGGTCCTCCTGGTGACCGAGCCGGGCGCCTGGGCCGCTGACGGGGTCGCACGGATGGTCCAGACCATCGAGCGAATTCGCCTGCGTCGCACCGATGGAAGTCCCCGGTTGGTGGGGATCGCCATCAACCGACTGGGCCGGACCCGGGACGCCCGGTACTGGCACGAGCAGTTGTCCGAGACCTATCCGGAGGCCTGTCTGCCACCGGTGCACCTCCGGGCCGCCGTGGCCGAGGCATCCGCCCAGTCGTTGCCGATCCATGGGCTGGGGAGTCGACCGGGTGCCACCGAGGCGGCGGCGGAGTTCGATGTCCTTCTGGATCGAGTGCTCGGAGAGGAGACCACATGAATGCCTACGATCCCCAGGCCCGACGTGTCCGGAGTCGACCCGCCGCAGTGAGTCCGGTCGATTCCCTGCTCGGAGACGTCGAGGAAGTCGATGTTCCCGATCAGGAGACCGAGTCGCCGGTCGACGACGTCCGGGATTCCATGCCGGACGACGCGACGCTCGCTGACACGGTCGCTGAGGAGCAGGTGGTCCCCGATCGGCCGGACGGCAAGGTGCGACCGTTCGAGACACCGCCCATCGAACTGACCGACGAGCACGCCGACCGACTCCACCGCTTCGGGGTTCTCGCCGCAATCGCCGCGATACTGGTGGTGCTGGTGGCGCTGCGGAAACGTCGGCGGTTGCGCTGACGGTCCGGCCGGAGCGTCAGGCGCCGGCGAGTCCGAGCGCCAGGCGGGCCGGGGCTTCGGGCTTGAGTCGTCCGGCCGCTGCACGACGCCGGACCTCGTCGGCACCGGTTTCGCACCGGTCGACATAGGGACACCACCCGCACAGGGGTCCGGCACTCGGCTCGAACGAGTCGTTCGCACAGTCGGCGCCGAGCGCGGTCCAGGTTGCTGTCAGGTTCCCCGTCGTGGTGTGCAGTCGCTCGTCGTCGACACGGGTCTCCACGATTCCCCTGGAGCCACCGAGGAACAGGAGTCGCGCCCGCACCGGGCGTTCGCCCGTTTCGGACTCGATGGCTGCGGCATACAGCAGGACCTGGGCCAGGGCTTCGTTGCGGCGGTCATTGCGGGGTGGCTTGCCCGACTTGTAGTCGGTGACGACCAAACCGTCGTCGGCCTCGTCGAGCCGATCGATGACGCCGCGGAACGGCACACCGTCGAGGGTGGTCGAGATTCGCTGTTCGGTGGAGCGCACGGTCACGTGTGCGGGGTCCTCGAGTTGCCAGAGCGCTTCGATGGCGGACCACGCCTTC
>CAJXIS010000357.1 GCA_913054115.1 uncultured Acidimicrobiaceae bacterium
CTGCGCCTGCCGACCGAGGGGGCGCTGAACCGCTTCAACTACGGCTTCGAACGGGTGCGCTTCGTGAGCCCGGTGCCGACCGGGACCCGGATCCGCGGCCGGTTCACGGTCACGGGCGTCGAGCCCCGCAACGACGGCGACGAACTGGTCCGCCTGCACGCCACCGTCGAAGCCGAGGGGATCGAGAAGCCGGCCGTTGTGGCCGAATGGTCGTTCTACATCCGGTACGAGCGTTGAGCGAGGAGCAGGAAACTCACCCCGTCGCACCGGTCCTCGACCGGATCGACCTCTACCTGGACCACTGGGGCGGCCTGAAGCCGGACGCCGAGTTCCTGATCGACGGTGGCCCCACCTTCACCGGACGCCGCCTGTCGTGGACGGACACCCGACGCGAGGTCGACCGGGTGGCCGCAGCACTCGTCGGCGCCGGGCTCGAGCCCGGCGACCGGGTCGCGTACCTGTCCGACTGCCGGCTCGACTTCTTCGTCCACTTCCTCGCCGCCACGAGCATCGGCCTCATCTGGCAGGGGCTGAACCCCAAGTACACGTGGGATGAACTCGCCTACGTCGTCGGCGACGCCACGCCCCGGATCGTGTTCGACGGCACGACGGACGGCGACAGCCCTGCGGCCCGACTCGTCGCCGAGGTCGACGGCGTCGAGCGGTCGATCCGGGTCGACGGGCCCGATGGCGCCTCGTTCATGGAGGGCGGGGCCGACCTCACCGCCACCGACCTCGCCGCCCGGCGTGCGGCCGTCGAGCCGCTCGACCCGGCCTTCATCGTCTACACGTCGGGGAGCACCGGTCGCCCCAAGGGCGCCCTCCTCACCCACCACGGCGTCTGCTACTGCGGCGTGACCGGCGGGTCAGCGCGCGGCAACGGGGGCGGCAAGATCATCTGCTGCCTCCCCGTCAACCACGTCGGCTCGGTCAGCGACATCTGCTGTCGCAAGATGATCGGCGGCGGCCCGATCGTGTTCCAGGAGCGCTTCGACCCCGCCGCCACCCTGGCGGCAATCGCCCGTGAACGGGTGCAGGTCTGGGGCGGGGTCCCCACCATGTTCCAGCTCTGCGCCAACCATCCCGACTTCGCAGACGCCGACCTGTCGAGCATCGAACAGATCGCATGGGGCGGCGCCGCCATGCCGGCCCCGGTGCTGGAACGGCTCCTCGAGGCCACCGATGCCGGTCGCTGCACCACCGGCTACGGCATGACCGAGACCACCGGCGGCGTGATGTGCACCCGGGAAGGCGCCGACGTCGACATCCTCACCTCCACCGTGGGCTCCCCGATCGAGGGCCACGAATACCGCATCGTCACCGACGACGGTCGGGACGCCGACGTCGGCGAACAGGGCGAGATCCACGTGCGGGGCGACTGGCTCATGGCCGGCTACTGGAACCGGCCCGAGGCCACCACCGACGCCATCGACGCCGACGGCTGGCTCCACACCGGCGACCTGGCGGTGTTGCGGCCCGACGGCAACGTCTCGATCGTCGGGCGGCTCTCCGAGATGTTCAAGTCCGGCGGCTACAACGTCTACCCCCGCGAGGTCGAACGCTGCCTCGAGGACCATCCGGCGGTCCAGATGGCCTCGGTCGTCTCGATCCCCGACCCGGTGTTCGACGAGGTCGGCCATGCGTTCGTCGTGGCGGCCCCCGATACCGGAGACGAGGCCGACGACCTGGCCGCGATCCTCGACGCCCACTGTCGTGAGCGGCTCGCCAACTACAAGGTGCCGAAGGCGATCCATGTCCGCGACGAACTGCCACGGCTGGCGATCGGCAAGGTCGACCGCAAGGCGCTCGCCACCGAGGCCTCGGCATCAGCATCGGCGACTGCCGGGAGTTGACGTCGATATCGCTGAAATGCGCCACAATGGACTCCATGTCGGCAACGATCATCGACGGCGGGGCGATCGCCGCCGAACTGCTGATGTCGCTGCGAGAGGACATCATGCGGTCCGAGCAAGGAGCGCCGGGCCTCGCCACGGTGCTGGTCGGCGACGACTATGGCGCAGCGGCCTACGAACGCCGCCTCCGCCACCTCGCCAAGGGCCTCGGATGCCACTACGCCCCACACCACCTCCCGGCCGATGTCGAACTCGCCGAGGTGCTGGCCACGCTCGGCGCCCTCACCGCCGACCCTCGTGTCTCGGGGATCCTGATCCTGCGACCCCTCCCACCGCAGATCCCCGAGGAGACCCTCTACCGGCGACTCGACCCCCTCAAGGACATCGAGGCCGTCCACCCCTGGAACGCCGGGCTGGTCGCACTGGGCGAGCCCCGCTTCACCCCGTCGACCCCGGCGGCGGCGTTTCACATGCTCGACCGCTACCTCTTCGACACGGGCCGCAGGCCGTCGGAGTTCTACGAGCAGTCCACGATCGTGTGGATCGGCCGCTCCAACAACGTC
>CAJXIS010000358.1 GCA_913054115.1 uncultured Acidimicrobiaceae bacterium
GACTGGGCCGAACAGCTCCTCGACGGCCACTTCCGACACCTCTTCTGCCAACACCTGTTCGTCACCATGCTGGCGACCCTGCCGGCGGGGATCATCACCGAGGTCAGCACGGTGCTGGGTCGACCCCAGGACGCCCTCAAGCTGCTCGCAGGGCTCGGCGACGTGGCGTCGGCGGCACCGTCGATGGTCATGTGGGACCTCGGTCGGCGTGTGGCGGCCAGCGACTCCCTGAGTGAGGCGTTCGATGCCGGCCTCCAAGACCTCGACGGGCGCGTGCGGGCGTCGGACGGCGACGATGCGGCCGCCTTCGTCGCCGCCTTCGACGAGTTCCTCTACGCCTACGGATGCCGTGGGCCCAACGAGTGGGAGACCAGGTGTCCCACCTGGGAGACCGAGCCGAACCTGGCCCTGGCGGCCATCGACCGGATGCGCCTCTCGCCGGAGAGTGCGGCACCGACCGGCAACCAGGCCCGGATGGCCGCCGACCGGGAACGCCTCGGTGCCGAGATGCTCGAGATGCTGGCGGCCGATCCCGAGGCCCAGGGGCAGTTCGGTGCAGCACTTGGCGCCGCCGGGGTCTTCATGCCGGGCCGGGAGCGCACCAAGACGAACTGCATCAAGCTCGTCCACGAGGTGCGCATGGCCTACCTGGAGTTCGGCCGACGCATGGTCGAGCGGGGCGTGTTCCCCGAGGTCACCAGCTACGGGATGCTCACCTTCGCCGAGAGTCGGGAGATGCTCGACGATCCCACCGGCTGGCGCGAGGTGATCGAGGAGCGTCAGGCCATCTTCGACGAGGTCCGGGAACTCCAGGAGCCGTTCGTGGTGTTCGGCGAGGCGCCGCCGCTCTCGACATGGCCGCGCCGAGATTCCGTGGAGGTCGATCCGTTGGGGGTCGGTGAGTCCATCCAGGGGATGCCCGGCTGCCCGGGCGTGTCGCGGGGCCGGGCCCGGGTGATCCTCGACAGCCACGACCCGACGGACCTGGAACCGGGCGATGTCCTCGTGGCGCCGCTGACCGATCCGTCGTGGACGCCCCTGTTCGTCCCGGCCTCCGGGATCATCGTCGACGTGGGCGCCCCGCTCAGCCACGCCATCATCGTCAGCCGCGAGTTGGGCATCCCGTGCGTGGTGTCGGCCACCGACGCCACCAAGCGCATCCCCGACGGGGCGCTGGTCGAGGTCAACGGCGAGACCGGGCTGGTCACGATCCTCGAGGCGTAGGCGCCGTGCCCCGGACATCACTTCGAGGCGCGACCGGCGGCTGAGCCGGGGATGACCGCCGGTGGCCAGACAGGTGCCACCGGGAAATCAGACGACGTAGTGCTCGTTCGGATGCTCGGCGAAGTAGCGGTCCCGCCGGTCGACGATCACGGTGACGACCCTCGATCCGGTACCCAGCGTTCGGGCCAGCTCGATAGCTGCGCACACGTTGGCCCCCGATGACATCCCGCAGAACAGGCCCTCCTCGCTGCAGAGCCGGCCGGCCATCTTCCTGGCGTCCGCGTCTTCGATCGTGACCTCCGCATCCATGACGTTGCCCTCGAGCAGGTCCTCCATCAGGAACCTCAGGTCGGGAACGCCGAACCGGTCCAGGGCACGGTGGATGGTGCGGGATCGAACCCATTCGATTCGTGGGTCGTCGGTTGGGACGACGCCGTGCACCTTCATCCCCGGGTTTTCGGAGCGCAACGCCTGGGCGATTCCGAGCAGCGTGCCACCGGTGCCGACCGAGGCCGCAAGCCCGTCGATCGGTCCTTCCACCTGTTCGAGGATCTCCCGCCCTGTGTGCTCCCGATGGGCTCTGGTGTTGTCCGTGTTGCAGAGCTGGTTGGCCCACCAGTGTGTGGGTTCGGCCTGTTGGAGATCGTGGCAGTGCTTCATGCGAATGGCGACGAACGCAGCCGCTCGCTCCAGGTCGCTGAGCCGGCCCACGTCTTCCATGTGGTCGTTCAGGTCGATCGAGGTGACCTCACAGCCGTAGAGGCGTGCGATCCGGATGCGGTCCTCCGGGTCGTAGGCGTTCGACATCTGGGCGGGCAGAAACAGCCGGACGTCGTAGCCCTTCACGGCTCCGACAAAGGACAGGGCCGGGCCGGTGTTGCCGGTGGACTGGTCCAGGATCGTCCCACCGGGGAGAAGGTCGCCGCGTCGCTCGGCCTCCTCGATCATGCAGAGGGCCATCCGGTCCTTGATGCTCCCGCCGGGGTTCATGAACTCGCACTTCACGAAAATGTCAGCGTCGAGCGAATCGGTGACGTGGTTCAGCCGCAACAGCGGGGTGTTGCCGATCTGATCGAGAATCGATGCGGTGGCACTCACCGGCCCATGGTACTGCTGGGCCTCGCGGCGGCTGAATCGTCGCGGCGGGGCGCCTCTGCGGGACCTACGTGTCTGCGGGACCTACGTGTCTGC
>CAJXIS010000359.1 GCA_913054115.1 uncultured Acidimicrobiaceae bacterium
TGTCAGATGACGGACACGTCTCCGAGTAGCGGATCGGGTCCCACAGCATCGGTGCCTCGACCACCTGGTCGAAGGTGAGGTCGTGCTGATGGAGGTGGGCGTAGGGGTTGCGGAGGGCGTGCTGGCGATCCTTGAAGGCCACCATGCAGCCGATCAGCTCCGGAGCACCCGAGCGCGCCATGTACTGCCGGATGATCGGCGAGAAGTAGCCGCCTGCGCCGGCGTTGATCGACACGGAGAAGGGTTGCGGCAGCGACAGTGCCCAGGTGGCGTTGGACTCCGACTGCTTCTCGAACCCGAGGGTCAGCACGCGTCGGTGGATGCCGCCCTGGATGAGGGATGCGGCGACCAGTGCGGTCGAGCCGCCCACCGATCCGGCGGTGTGGACCCGGAGGATGGGCTTGCCGACGCACCCCAGCGCATCGGCGAGGTACAGCTCGGGCATCATCACGCCCTCGAAGAAGTCGGGGGCCTTGCCGATGACGACGGCGTCGACATCCGCCCACTCGAGGCCCGCATCGACAAGGGCCCGCAGGGCCGCCTCGCGAACCAGGCCTGCCATGGACACGTCGCCGCGGGTCGACTGGTACTTCGTCTGTCCGACGCCGAGGACGGCCGTGTGCTGCTTCGCCACCGTCAGTCCCCCGCCATGACGCACACGAGGTTCTGCTGGAGGCACGGCCCCGAGGTGGCATGTGCCAGCGCCCGGTCGGCCCGACCGTCGATGATCCGGCCGGCCGCCTCGGCGATGCGCATGAGGCCGGCGGCCATCAGGGTGTTGCCGGCCAGCGCCCCTCCCGACGGGTTCACCTCGGTCGACCCACCCAGGCCGAAGGCACGGACGAGGATCGCCTCCTGGCTGGTCGTCGGGCTGTGCAACTCGGCGAGGTCGAGGGAATCGACCTCCAATCCCGCCGCGGTGCAGGCCAGCGAGGCTGCGAGCGCAGCCGACGGCGCCAGGGTGAGGTCGCGGGTGCCCAGCCCGTGGGCGTCGATGCGGTGGTCGATGCCCCGGATCCATGCCGGCCGGTCGCAGAGCTCCCGGGCCCGGTCGCCGGCAGCGAGCACGACCGCGCACCCACCGTCGGACTCGGCGGCGAGGTCGCTCGGTCGGAGCGGGTCGGCGATCGGCGCCTCGGCCATCAGGTCGGCCACGGTCACCTCCCGAGAGGAGCGAACGGCGTTCGGGTTGCCCACTGCGTTGCGCTGGCTGCGCACGGCGATCTCGGCGAGTTCCTCGGCGCCGACGATGCCGACCTCGAGCAGCAGCCGGGCCTGGAGGGCGGCGATGGCTTCGGCGGGCGGCCACAGCGGCGCCAGGAAGTAGGGATCGAGTTGCAGGGCGAGCACGTCGCGCAACGACCCAGGCGACGACTTTCCGTACGAGAAAACGAGCGCCGTGTCGACCTCGCCGATCTGGAGCTTCACCCATGCCTCGTACAGCGCGAACGCCCCGTCCATCTCGACGTGGCTCTCGCTGATCGGTGGGAAGGCACCCACCGCATCGAGGGTCTGCACGAACGAGAACGCCTGACCGGCGAGGAAGTCGCTGCTCCCCGAACAGGTGAAGCCGATGTCGGCCTGGGTGAGGCCGACGGCCTCACGGGCGGCATTGAGCAGCGGCACCATCAACTGCACCTCGGTGGTGTCGGTCAGCGCCGGCACCTGGTGCAGCGCCGTGGCGACGACCGCCACCTCACGCATCGGCGTTTCCCCCGGTGTTGCCGTCGGTCTGCGGCCGCGAGGCGTGGAACGACCGGTTGCCGGCGCGTTCGAGCGGCACGTCCGGCTCACCCGTCGGCTCCCAGTGGCGGATGTTCTCGGGGGTGGCCTCCAGTTCGTCGTCCGGCTTCCAGACGGCGCGGATCCGCATGCCGATCCGGACCTCGTCGTGCGGACAGCCGCGGACCAGGCCGAGGAAGCCCACGGCCGCCCCGTCGAGGTGGATCCAGGCGCTCACGTAGGGCACCTCGAGGCCCTTGCGTCCCGGGATCGGGAGGTGGGTCACGCAGAAGTTGCCCACGTGGCCGGTGTCCGGCAGATCGACCTCCTCGGAGATCGCCACCCCGTACCGGGGATCGACCCCGCGGGGCGGGATGAAGACGGCCCCGTCGACCGGCGACCGGTGTCCGATGATCCGCCGCTCGGCATAGGCACGGAGGTACGACTGGGCCGAGGCGCTGGGCCGGAAGTCGTATTCGAGCCTGATCGGGGTCCGTACGGACTGCACGGCCTCGACACCGCTGAGCGACGCAGGCAGCCGGACCCCGCCGTCGGGTTCCCCGCTCATCCGTCCACCTCGGGGACGAAGCCGACCAGGTCGGCGATGTGGCCCTCGCGCTCCTCACGCCAGACGGCCGACACCCGCATGCCGGTGGCCAGGTCGTCCGCCGAACCGACCAT
>CAJXIS010000360.1 GCA_913054115.1 uncultured Acidimicrobiaceae bacterium
TCCCCGACGTCACCATGGCCGTGATGATGCTCGTCTTCTTCGGTGAGACGGCCCAGTGGTTCAACGTGATCCCCGGCATAGACCTCACGTCCGGCCTCGAGAAGCTGGTCTTCAGCCATGTGGCCTTCAACATCTCGTTCGTCTCGGTTGTCGTTCGGGCACGCCTCGCCAACCTGGATGCGTCAATGGAGGAGGCGGCGGCCGACCTCTATGCAAACCGTTGGCATGCATTCCGGCGGGTCACGCTTCCGCAGATCATGCCGGGCGTGGTCGGTGGTGCCCTCCTGGCCATCACCATCTCGTTGGACGACGTGGTCGTCTCCAGCTTCGTGGCGGCCGTGGGTGCCACCCCGATATCGGTGTACGTATTCGGCATGTTGAGAAAGGGCGTCAGCCCCCTCGTGAACTCCGTGTCGGTCGTGATGTTGACGGCGTCGATCAGCCTCGTGCTGGCGTCGCTGGTGTTCTCCCGGGCAACAGGCTCGGGGAGGGAGGAAAGGTGAAACACATGAGGAAGTGGATGCGAGCGATGGCCCTACTGGGGGTGATCAGCGTCGTGGCCGTCGGATGCGGCAGCGACGCTGAGGAGGCTTCGACCTTCAAGCAGTGCGCCTTCGGCGAGACCGACGGTGACCTGGCGTTCTTCAACTGGTCCGAGTACATGGACCCTGACCTGATCACGGCGTTCCAGGACGAGTTCGGGGTCTCGGTCATCGAGGACTTCTACCCGTCCAACGAGGAGATGTTCGCAAAGGTGGAGCACGGCGGATCCGGCTACGACATGATCATCCCATCCGACTACATGATCTCGATCCTCATCTCCGAGGCGATGATCCAGCCGGTGCAGGTTGCGGCGGTTCCCAACCGGTCCAACATCTCGGACAAGTTCTCCGACCCGCCGTTCGATCCGGGCAGCGCCTACACGTCGGCCTACCAGTGGGGAACCACCGGAGTAGGGGTCGACCTGGGGGTGACCGGTGACGTGCCACAGACCTGGGGCCTGCTGTTCGACGCCGCCCTGGCCGAGAAGTACGGGCTGGATGGGGCCATCACCCTGCTGGACGATCCACGGGAGACCGTTGGCGCAGCGCTCAAGTACCTGGGCTACTCGTTGAACTCGACGTCAGCCGACGAGCTGGCCGAGGCCGAGGCGGTCATCGCCGACGCCGTCAGTCGCGTCGCGGCGTTCGACTCCGACCAGTACAGCGAGCTGATCGTCAGCGGTGAGACCATCGTCGGCCACGGCTACAGCGGCAACTTCCTCTGGGACTTCGAGGAGGGTGAGAGCGAGTACACCTACTTCGTGCCCGACGAGGGAGGCACGATCTGGGTGGATGGCATGGCTGTCCTCGTGGACGCGCCGCATCCGTGCACCGCGTTCGCCTTCATGAACTTCCTGCTCGACGCCCACAACGGCGCCCAGCTGACGAACTTCAACTGGTACGCCAGCCCGAACGGCGCGGCGGAGGAGTTCATCGACCAGGAGGTTCTGGACAACCAGATCATCTACCCGTCGGCGGAGACCATGAAGCGCCTCGAGTTCATCGAGGACACCGGTGACTTCGAGATCCAGTTCACCGACGCCCTCACAAGGGCACGCGGCTAGAACCGCCTCCCTTCCGGGCCGGTGGGGCGGGGGCGCATGGCGCCCCCGCCCCACCCCCGGGCGGACGAACCCCGGGCAGCTGACGGCGCCAGCCGGTCAGGCCCGAACACACGATGTGGAGAGCAGGCGATGAGCGAACACAGGCGGTTGGCGGAACTGGCCGAGAGGCACCTCTGGGGCCACTTCTCGGTCCTCAAGAACAACATTGACGGCACCCGCGTCATCGAACGCGGTCAGGGTTGCCACGTCTGGGACGTAGAGGGGAACCGCTACCTGGACGGCCTCGCCGGCCTCTTCGTGAGCCAGTTGGGCCACGGACGCCCCGAGCTGGCCCGCGCTGCCGGCGACCAGGCGGCGACGCTCGGCTACTTTCCGATCTGGACCTACGGACACCCGAAGGCCATCGAGCTGGCGGCGAAGCTGGCCGAGCTGGCCCCCGGCGACCTGAACCGGGTGTTCTTCACCACCGGCGGTTCCGAGGCCGTCGAGTCGGCGTGGAAGCTGGCACGCCAGTACTTCAAGCTGAAGGGCCAGCCCGACCGGGTCAAGGTCATAAGCCGCAACCTCGCCTACCACGGCACCACCATGGGCGCCCTGTCCATCACCGGCCTGGACTCCATCAAGGCCGTGTTCGAGCCGCTGGTCCCCGGCGCGGTCAAGGTGCCCGAGACCAACCACTACCGGTGTCCGACGTGTCAGGACGACCCCCACTGCACGCTGCATGCCGCCGACGCGATCGAGGAGGCCATCCTCCGGGAGGGTCCCGAGACGATCGCCGCCGTCTTCCTGG
>CAJXIS010000361.1 GCA_913054115.1 uncultured Acidimicrobiaceae bacterium
CTGGGAGTTCAAGAGCGTGTGGGACGTCGCCGAGGCGATGTCGTTCAACACCGGCAACTTCTCGGAGCCGATGGCGTTCAGCATGCGTGCCTGGGACTACCTCCGGAAGCGTCCTCGGGACTTCGACCTGGTCCACGACAACCAGTGCCTCGGCTGGGGCCTGCTCCTGCTGCAGGAACAGCTCAAGATGCCGGTCCTCGCCACGATCCACCACCCGATCACGATCGATCGGAAGCTCGAGATCGAGCACGCCCGCACGCTCTGGGAGGAGATCGGCAAGCGCCGCTGGTACTCGTTCACTCGAATGCAGACGCAGGTGGCGAAGCGGATGCACCGGGTCATGACCGTCTCCGAATCGTCACGCTCCGACATCATCGCCGACCACAGGGTCCCCGAAGAGCGGGTCCACGTCGTGCCCGTCGGCGTCGACCCCGAGCTGTTCCGGCCCGTCGAGGGGGTCACACCGGTTCCGGGCCGCATCGTCACCACGGCCAGCGCCGACGTGGCGATGAAGGGCCTCCGGTTCCTGCTCGAGGCGGTCGCCAAGCTGCGCACCGAACGCGAGGTCGAGCTTGTCATCATCGGCAAGCCGAAGGCGTCGAGCGCCGCCAGCGACACCTTCGAGCGCCTCGGGCTCACCGACTGCGTCTCGTACGTCCACGGCGTGCCCGACCAGCGGATCGTCGAGCTCTACAGCGAAGCCGAGGTGGCGGTCGTGCCATCGCTGTACGAGGGTTTCTCGCTGCCGGCCATCGAGGCGATGTCGTGCGGCGTGCCGTTGGTGACGACCACCGGCGGCGCCCTGCCGGAGGTGACCGGCACCCACAACGAGACCTGCTTCCAGGTGCCGCCGGGCGACAGCGACTCCCTGGCCACCATGATCCGCACCGTCCTCGACACGCCCGACGCCCGTGACCGGGTCGGTGCCAACGGCCGCCGACGGGTGATCGAGAACTGGAGCTGGCGCCACACCGCCGAGCGGACCGTCGAGCAGTACCGGGAGCTCCTCGCAGACTCCCGGACCGGCCCCCGGCGCTAGTGCTCACCGCCGACTACGACCGACTCGGGCTGCGGCCCGGCGACCGCCTGCTGGACCTGGGCTGCGGCTTCGGTCGGCACGCCTTCGAGGCCCTGCGCCGGGGCGCCCACGTCGTGGCCTGCGACCTCGGACTCGACGAGCTGCAGCAG
This sequence comes from uncultured Acidimicrobiaceae bacterium, assembly GCA_913054115.1. Classification (GTDB taxonomy): domain Bacteria; phylum Actinomycetota; class Acidimicrobiia; order Acidimicrobiales; family MedAcidi-G1; genus S20-B6. The sequence goes on from CAJXIS010000361.1 coordinate 1,189, forward strand.
GTCCGTGCGACCGTGGCCGCCATGTGGGAGGCGGACGAGATCGACCACTCGGTCGTCCTCGAGACCGCCAACGGTGACGCCACGCGACTTCCGTTCGCCGACGGCTCCTTCGACCGGGTGATCGCCAGCGAGGTGATGGAGCACATCGACGACGACGACGCCGCTATGGCAGAACTGACCCGGGTGTTGCGTCCTGGCGGCACGATCGCCATCACCGTTCCGGCTGCCCTACCAGAGCGCATCTGCTGGAAACTCTCATCCGACTATCACGCTCCGGCCGTCGTCGGGGGGCACGTCCGCATCTACGGGCGCCACGACCTCCGCCACCGCATGACCGCTGCCGGCCTGGACGTCTACGGCGACCACCGGTCCCACGCGCTCCACAGCCCCTACTGGTGGCTGCGCTGCGCCATCGGCCCCGATCGACCGATCGAGGACCACCGCCTGGTCCGCCTCTACCACCGCTTCCTCACCTGGGACATCGTCGAGGCTCCCCGCCTGACCCGTATCCTCGACCGGCTCCTCAATCCGGTCCTGGGCAAGAGCCTCGTCGTCTACGGCACGAAGCCGGCCCACACCCCCGATGTAGCGCCCGACCGGGTAGCCCACACCCCGGCCCACACCCCGACCCATGCCCCGACCCATGCCCCGACCCACACCCCGTCTTCAACAAAAGAGCGCACACATGTCGTTGCCTGAGATTCCCGGGCTGTTGTCCGCCGAGGACCTGCGTCGCACCGCCGACTCGATCGCCGAGGTCCAGCTCCCGGACGGGATGATCCCCTGGTTCACCGGCGGCCATGCCGACCCGTGGAACCACGTCGAGGCCGCCATGGCGCTGGCCGTCACGGGCCACCTCGACGAGGCCGAGGCCGCCTACGGCTGGTTGACCGGCACCCAGAACGACGACGGCGCCTGGCACGCCTACTACGTGGCCGGCGGCGTCGAGGACCCCAAGTTCGACGCCAACGTGATCGCCTACGTCGCCACCGGCGCCTGGCACCACTGGCTGCTCACCCGCGACCGGGGATTCCTCGAGTCCCTGTGGCCGGTCGTCGAGCGGGCACTCGACTACGTGCTCGACCTCCAGGCACCCCGCGGCGAGATCCTCTGGGCCCGTCACCCTGATGGCACGCCATGGCCCTACGCCCTGCTCACCGGATCGTCGAGCGTGTGCCACAGCCTCCGGTGTGGCATCGCCGTCGCC
>CAJXIS010000362.1 GCA_913054115.1 uncultured Acidimicrobiaceae bacterium
GGGGGAACGCCTCGACCAGGACCTGCCATCCCGGGCATCGTCGACCTTGGTGGCCTCCTGTGGTTGGTGCGTGGTCGACGAGGAATCCTGACGGGCCGCCGGCCATGGCGACCTGCGCCAGTGTCCGCTCGCCTCCTGCCAGGCGTGGAAGTCGTCGTCGAGGTCCTTCCAGCCCGAGGTGAACGCACCGGCGGCCTTCGGGAACCGGATTTCGTCGCCGTCATCGAACATCGCCGTCAACCGGTCTGCGGCCTTGGAGACCCGAAGGTCCACGAGCTTGAGTTCCCAGTCGTCGTCGGCTCCCGGCTCGACGATCTCGAGGTCGCCGTCGATGACGCGCTCCAGGAGCCAGGCCCCCTTGTGGGCAGGCCGGACCACGGTCGTCGCGATGAGTCCCCCCTGGTGGGGGCGCAGGCCGTCGGGCGGATCGAGCCGGACCGTGATGAGCCCCTCCAGGTCCGCGTGATCGACCAACTGCACCGACGTCCCGATGCCGGGACCGCTGCCACCGTCGATGATCCGGCCGGCGTGGACCTCCTCACGACCTGCCCGGCGGACAACCCGGACCGCAACGGCCGCACCGGCGACCACCGTCACGATCACGACCAGGGCGACGAGGAACATGCTCCCTGCGTCACCCGACTCAGGCGCCACCGGCAGCCCTCCCGAATCGGGCACCGCTGCGAGCATGTTGCCAGTGGTCGCCTCGACGGTGACCCCGTGTCCACCGTCGAGACCCACGACCCGAACGACGAGGTGGCCCGGCTCGAGCGTGACGACCTCACACGGTTCGGTGATGCCCGGCCTGCCGAAGCGGCAGATGGGATCGACCAGCTCGAACGGAGCCACGAGGTGGACCTCGGCCGCACTGATCGGGATCTCCCACTCGTAGCCGACGGCGTCCCAGGCGATCCGGTCGCCGATCGTGACCGTGTCGAGGTCGTAGACGATCGTGTAGCGGTGGTGTCCCTCGATCGTCACGTCGGGATCACCGATGCGGATCCGCAGGGTGTCGACCATCGAGGCCATGCGGCTGAGCTCGACATCGCCCGGTGCGGTCGGCGAGGAGACCCCGACGAGGTCCTCCTCGACCAGACCGGGCACATCGCGGTAGATGCCGTGCCGGCCGGAGACCGACGGTGCGTAGTAGTCGATGGCCTCGGTGATGCGAACCGGACCGGCCGCGTCGAACTCAGCGGCCGTCCAGTAGTGCTCGATGTGTTCGGTGCTCCCGGCGAACGATCCGCAGGTGGCGACGATTCCGGTCAGGAGGGTCGCCGGGACCAACCAGAGCCAACTCTGCAGTCGACGCCGCGAGACGGCCGTTCTGGTGCCGCCCCCGCTCAACATGTGGCGACCGGCCGCCTCGGGCGGTCCGCCACCGTCTCCACCTGGGTTCGCACTGACATTTCGAGCCTCCATTCTGCGGCAGAACCGTACCGGCCGCCCCGGGACCGTCCGGCCACCTGCCTCCCCGTCGTCGCCCCTAGGTTCTCGGCCATGTCGGGTCGCCGCGTGTCCACCGGGTCCCTCGACCCCGGCGTCGTGCTGGTGGCGCTCTCGATGCTGCTGATCGGAACGACCGGCACCTCGCAGGCGCTGGGTCCCGACGGCATCGACCCGACCGTGGTCGGCCTGCTGCGCCTCGGGATCGGCGGACCGGTGCTGCTCGGGTTCGCTGCGGCGACCGGACGCCTGTCGACGTCGATGCCCCGCGGCCCGCTGGCCGTGGCGGCGGTCTCGATCGCCGCCTACCAGCCGTGCTTCTTCGGCGGCATCGACCGCACCGGCGTCGCCGTCGGGACGATCGTGGCGCTCGGCAGCTCGCCGGTGTTCGCCGGCGTCCTCGGCCTCGTCGTGCGCGGCGAGCGACCGGGCCGGCGCTGGGCCATGGCGACCGTGCTGGCGATCGCCGGGGGCGCCCTCCTCGTCGGGGGCGGTGGTTCTGCCGAGGTCGACCCGACGGGCATCGTCCTGGCACTCGGGGCCGGGCTGTCGTACGCCGTGTTCGCCGTGGCGACGCGGGGCCTGCTCGACCACCACCCGCCTCCCGGCGTGATGGCCGTGTCGCTCACCGGAGCGGCCGTGCTGCTGCTCCCGACGCTGGCCATCGGCGACACCGCATGGCTGGCGACGGGCGGCGGAATCGCCGTCTCGCTGCACCTTGGCCTCGTGGCGACGGCACTCGCCTACGGGCTCTACGGCTTCGGCGCCGCCCGGCTGCCGGTGGCGACCACCACGACGGTCACGCTCACCGAGCCGCTGACCGCCGCCGTGCTCGGCATGCTCGTCCTCGGCGAACGCCTGACGGCCATCTCGTCGACCGGAGCGATACTGCTGGCCGGCGGCCTGGTCGTCATCGCCACCGGACGGCGCTCGTCTTGACATCGGG
>CAJXIS010000363.1 GCA_913054115.1 uncultured Acidimicrobiaceae bacterium
GGCGGCCAAGGGCTGTGGCCACTACATCAACTCCCAGATGGCCAAGGTCCAGGCCCTCAAGGCGGGCTACGACGAGGCGATCCTGCTCTCGCCGCAGGGGCACGTGTCCGAGTGCAGCGGTGAGAACATCTTCGCGGTGATCGACGGCACGATCATCACCCCGCCGAGCAGTGCCGGCGCCCTCGAGGGCATCACCCAGAGCGCTGTGCGGCGCATCGCCGAGGACCTCGGCTTCGACTACGTCCAGGGCAACATCCTGCGCAGCGACCTCTACACCGCCGACGAGGCGTTCCTGTCGGGCACCGCCGCCGAGGTGGTCCCGATCCGGTCGGTCGACGACCGCGAGATCGGCGACCCAGGGCCCCTCACCCGCGCCATCCAGGAGGTCTTCTACGAGGCGGTCCGCGGCAAGCGCCCCGAATACGCCGAGTGGAACGAATATGTCGACTGACCCTGTCCCGTCGTCGGGCGGCCTGCCGATCGCCGTCGAGATCTACGACACCACGCTGCGCGACGGCGCCCAACTGGAGGGCATCTCGCTCACGGTCGACGACAAGCTGCGCATCGCCGAGCAGCTCGACCGCCTCGGCGTCCACTACATCGAGGGGGGCTGGCCGGGCGCCAACCCGAAGGACGAGGAGTTCTTCGAGCGCGCCCGCACCGAGCTCGACCTGACCACGTCGAAGCTGGTCGCCTTCGGCTCGACCCGCCGCGTCAAGGGCCGGGTCGACGATGACCCGACGCTCGCCAACCTGGTCGCCGCCGGCACCGGGGTGGTGTGCATCGTCGGAAAGGCGTGGGACTACCACGTCACCGAGGCGCTCCGTACCACGCTCGAGGAGGGCGTGGCGATGGTGGCCGACTCGGTGCGGTTCCTGAAGGACCATGGGCTCACGGTCTTTTTCGACGCCGAGCACTTCTTCGACGGCTACGACGCCAACCCCGAGTTCGCCCTCGCCGTGCTCGAGGGCGCTGCCATGGCCGGTGCGGACTGCCTCGTGCTGTGCGACACCAACGGCGGTTCGCTGCCAGGGCGGGTGGAGACGACGGTGCGCGCCGTCGTCGCCCACCTCGACACCCCGGTCGGCGTCCACCTGCACAACGACACAGGTTGCGGCGTCGCCAACGCCCTCGCCGGAGTGGCCGGAGGGGCCACCCAGGTCCAGGGCACGATCAACGGCTACGGCGAGCGGGTCGGCAACTGCGACCTGGTGCCGATCATCGCCAACCTGACCCTCAAGATGGGCGTCGAGACCCTCCCCGAGGGTCGGATGGCCCACCTCACGTCGGTGGCGCACCACGTCGCCGAGTTGGTCAACTTCGCCGCCGACCCGCAGCAGCCCTACGTCGGCACCAAGGCCTTCGCCCACAAGGCGGGCCTCCACGCCAGTGCCATCGCCCGCCGCTCCGACGCCTACGAGCACGTGTCCCCGGAACTCGTCGGCAACGGCACCCGCTTCGTGGTCTCGGAGATGGCCGGAAAGTCGACGATCGCCCTCAAGGCCGCCGAGTTGGGGCTCGACCTCGACGCCGCAACGATGGGCGATATCGTCGAGACCCTCAAGGAGCTCGAGTACGTCGGCTACCACTTCGAGGCGGCCGACGCCTCCCTCGAGCTGCTCATGCGCGCGGCCGCCGGCTGGGAACACGATTACTTCCGCCTCGAGTCGTTCTCGGTCAACGTCGGCCATCGCTCGGGCAGCGGCAGCCGGGCGTGGAACGACGTTGCCGTCGATGTCGAGACCGAGGCCACCGTCAAGCTCTGGATCGACGACGAGCGGGTCATCGCCACCGGCGAGGGAAACGGCCCCGTCAACGCCCTCGACGCGGCGCTGCGCCAGGCGCTCGGCGAGCGGCATCCGAGCCTCGAGCGCCTGCACCTCACCGACTACAAGGTGCGCGTCCTCGAAACCAGCCAGGGCACCGGCGCCGTCACCCGGGTGCTGATCGACTCGACCGACGGCTCGCGCACCTGGTCGACCATCGGCGTCTCGGAGAACATCATCGAGGCCTCCTGGCAGGCCCTCGTCGACGCCGTCGTCTACAGCCTCCTCCACGCCACCGACTGATCCCGGCCGAGGTGTCGATCGTGTCTTCCGAACACCGCCGTGAACTGCTGGCCGAGGGGGTGGGCACCTGTTTTCTGCTGATCGGGGTGGTCGGGTCGGGGATCATGGCCGAGCGGTTGAGCCCCGACGACGTGGGCCTGCAGTTGTTGGAGAACTCCGCCGCGACCGCCGCGGTGCTCATCGCCATCATCTCGATCTTCGGGACGATCTCAGCCGACTTCAACCCGGCGGTCACCCTGGCGGCCTGGATGTTGGGACACCGTTCGGGCCGGGAGGTGCCGGGAATGGTCGCCGTGCAGGTGCTGGGTGGCTGTGCAG
>CAJXIS010000364.1 GCA_913054115.1 uncultured Acidimicrobiaceae bacterium
TCACCACGCCAGAACGGTGACGAGGTCGAGAGCGCCAGCAGGTGCGGCAGGAAGTAGCGGACCTGGCCCATCATGTCGATGCGCAGGTCGTCGTCGTCGAGTCCGACGTGCACGTGCATGCCGCAGGTCAGGAGGCGTCGGGCGACGGCCTGCATGTCGCGGGCGAGGATGTGGTAGCGCTCGCGCTGCGTGTACTGCTGGGTGTCCCATGCGGCGAAGGGATGCGTCGATGAGGCGATCGGCGCCAGGCCGAACTCGCCGGCCACCTCGGCCACCGTGCTGCGCAGGTGGAGGATCTCGACGGCCGCCTCGGTGATCGTTGCGCACTTGCTGGTGCCGATCTCGATCTGGGCCTGGAGGAACTCGGGGCTGACGCGGGTGTCGAGGCGGCGCTCGCATTCGGCCATGACCTCGTCCGGGGCATCGCTGACCAGGTCGCGGGTCTCGATGTCGACGAGGAGGTACTCCTCCTCGATGCCGATCGTGAAGCTCGGCTCGGTCATGCGGCGACGACCCTTTGGAGCATCTGCGGGTCGTCGAGCGATGCGTCGAGCGCCCGTTCGAGGCGGTCGGCCCACTCGGTCACCCCGTGCGGCGTGTCGACCAGATCCTGGCGCAGCTCGACGATGACGTTGGTCAGGCCCCGCGGGTCGGCGTGCTGCTGCACCGTGTAGCCGTAGATGCCGTCGCCCGAATAGGGCTCGTTGTCGCCGACCAGGAGGCCTTCGTCGCGCAGGAACGAGATCATGCGTCGGGGCAGGCGCTGGTCGAGGTTCGACAGGATGCCGATGGGCCACGGGCGTTCGAACCCGTCCATCACGGGGGTGAAGCTGTGGATCGAGACCACCGCAGGCCCCGGCCCGCGCACCGCCAGTCGTTCGACGGTTTCGGCGATTGCCTGATGGTAGGGCCGGTGGTAGGCCGCCACCCGTTGGTCTCTGTCCTCCTCGCTCAGGCCCAGGTTGCCCGGGACGACGATGTGGTCGGCCTCTTCGGGGATGAGGCAGGCCACGCCGGGTCGGCGGTTGGCGTCGACGACGAGCCTCGAGATCCGGGACATGACCGCCGGTGCGTCGAGTCGGCGGGACAGCTCGCGGGTCACCCCGGCTGCCCCGATGTCCCATGCGATGTGGCTGGCGAGTTGCGTGGCCTCGAGGCCGAGCGACTCGAGGTCCTGCGGGATCTGGTTGCTGGCGTGGTCGCAGAGCAGGACCACGGGTGCCGTGCCGCCGGCGTTCACCAACTCGAAGGGCGGCGCCCATGCGCCGATGTCCGCACGCTGTCGATCGTTCACCGTCTCGCCACCTTCACGGTCGGGACCCTAGTGACCGGGCGATCCCTCCGGCGCGGAGCGAACGACCCCGGGCGGATTGGGCAGCGGTGGTCCCGGTGGTGGACGATCTCGGGATGGCGCAGACAGAGGCGGTGGTTTCCGGATCGACGGCCGAACACTTCGACGTCCTGATCGTGGGCGCCGGCATCTCCGGGGTGGGTGGCGCCTACCACCTGCAACAGCAGTGTCCCGACAAGACGTTCGCGATCCTCGAGACGATGGATGGCTTCGGGGGCACCTGGAAGACCCACACCTACCCGGGCATCCGTTCCGACAGCGACCTCTACACCTTCGGCTACCGGTTCAAGCCCTGGACCGGTCCGCCCATCGCCACCGGCGACGAGATCCTCGCCTACATGGGCGAGGTCATCGACGACAACGACCTCGAGCGCCACATCCGCTACAGCCACACCATCTCGTCGGCGCAGTGGTCGACGGAGGATCGGCGTTGGACGCTCGAGGTGACCCGCACCGACACCGGGGAGCAGGTCCGGTTCACGGGCGACTTCCTGTGGATGTGTCAGGGGTACTACCGCCACAGCGACGGCTACACCCCCGAGTGGGAGGGCATGGACCGCTTCGGCGGTGAGATCGTGCATCCCCAGACGTGGCCCGACGACCTCGACTATGCGGGCAGGCAGGTGGTGGTGATCGGTTCGGGGGCCACGGCGGCGACCCTCATCCCGGCCATGGCCGCCGACTGCGGGCACGTCACGATGCTGCAGCGTTCGCCGACCTACTTCGTCGCCAGGCCGAACAGCAACGAGCTGGCCGACACGCTTCGGGAGCTCGACATTCCCGAGGAGTGGACCCACGAGATCGTCCGCCGACAGATTCTCCTCACCCAGCAGCAGGTCGTGCGGTTGTCCGCCGAGTTCCCCGACCTGGTCCGCGAGGAGTTGTTCAACGGCATCCGGGCCATCCTCGGCGACGACTACGACGTCGGCCCGCACTTCACGCCGTCGTACCAGCCGTGGCGGCAGCGCCTGGCCCTGATCCCCGACGGCGACCTGTTCCACAGCATCGCCGCCGGCGACGCCTCGGTGGTGACCG
>CAJXIS010000365.1 GCA_913054115.1 uncultured Acidimicrobiaceae bacterium
GTCGAGGTGGACATCCCGTAGGCGACCAGGGCACCTCCGGCGAAGACCGGGTTGGCGACGGCGGCGAGGCTCAGGTCGACGCCTCCCCGGACGGCGAGCGGGCCGAAGAGCCAGCGCTTGTCGCCGGGCCGGATGAAGCGCCGCAGCAGCAGCGGCCCCAGCGCCGCACCCGTACCTATCGCCGCCAGCAGCAGCCCGAAGCCGCCGGGTCCCAGGCCCATCCAACGGTCGGCGAGCACGACCAGAAGGCCTGACGTGGCGCCGGCGGAGAGCGATGCCAGCGCCTGCACCACCACCAGTCGGCGCAACAGCGGGTCGGCGCGCACCACCATGATCCCGCCCAGCACGCCGGCCCTGCCCGTGGCCCCGGGATCGGCCGGCGTGCGACCGGCCCGCAGCCCGACCAGCAGCAGCGCCGACACGACGAACGTTGCCGCATTCAGCGCGAACGCCACCGGCGCCCCCCACGCCACGATCACCAGCCCGGCCGCCGGTGCCAGGGCGATCTGGGCCACGACGGCTGCGGTCCACATGGCGCTGTTGGCGGCGACCACATCGTCCTCGCCGACCAGGTCAGGCAACAGGGAGGCCGCCGCCGGATTGAACGCCACGGCGCCGAGAGACAGCCCGAACGCCACCGCGAAGGCCACGGCCACCGAGCCCGACACGAGGACCAGGGCCATTGCGACCGACGCCCGGAACAGGTCGGCGCCGACCATCAGGCTCCGGCGCGGTAGGCGATCGGCTGCCCATCCGGCCAGGGTGCCGAGGAGCAGCACCGGCACGACCTCGAACATCACCGCTCCGGCCACGCCGATGCCCGATCCGGTCAGCTCGAAGACCAGCACCACCAGCGCCACGGTGTTGAACGCATCGCCCGCCCGCGACACCGTGTGGGCGAGGAACAGCCGGCGGAACCCCGGAACCGTCCTGAGCAGGTGGAGCACGGATCCAGTCTCCCCCAGGCCGGCCGGGACGGTGCCCGCCTGCTAGGTCACGTGCCGGTGGTCTCGCGGATGTTGCGCTCGAGCCAAGCCCTCGACATCATGCCGGCCTGCATATCGACGATGACCCCGTCCGGGTCGATGAAGTAGGTCGTCGGCGTCGACTGCACCTTGAAGTCGAGGCTGGCCCTACCGTCACGGTCCATCAGGAACGGATAGGTCAGGTCGTGACGGGCGACGAAGTCCTGGATCACGTCGTCTTCCTCTTTGACGCTGACCGAGAGAACCGTGAATCCCCGGTCCTTGTACCTCTCGTGGGCCGCCCGCAACTCGGGGGCACTGGCTGTGCAGGTCGGTCAATAACTGTGCATGAAGGTGATGGCCACCGGGCGCCCCAGGTAGTCGCCGAGGTTGACCACCTCACCCTCGACGCTCGTGAGCTCGAGCTCCGGTGCGGCGCTCCCGACGAACGGCTCCGAATCCGGGCGCAGGACGATGAACGCTGCAAGGACGACGACGACTGCCGCGGCGACCGCAGCCCGCTTCACCTGCTGCCGCGCCCTGCGTTGCCGATCCTCTCGACGAGCACGTTTCGGCTGCTGTGCGTCAGTCATCTGTTCCTCCTGACACGACTGTAGGTGCCTTCTGCCGACCATGCCATAGGAACGGGGTGGCCGACCGCGATGGCGCCGGACTCACCGGTCATCCGACGATCGGTGTGAGGCATCGGCGGTGTCGGTCGATGGCCGTCGGGTGAGCACGATGGCAGCGACGACCACGACGGCGACAACTGCGCTCAGCAGGCCGCCGCCGATCGACTCGATCGCCTGCACGATGCGGAGCCGGACGGTCTCGACGACGTCGACGACCGGATCGATGCCGAAGTCGCCGCCGTACACCGAGAGCTCCCACCGGCCGTACCAGATGGCGTAGCCACCGGCGAGAGCGAGCAGCACGCCACCGATCCGTGGTGCGACGGTCGAGAACCGCCGCAGGGGCAGGGCATCACCGTGGATGGCCTATGGGCGAATCCTCGACGCCGGCTGGTAGTTGGGGCCGGCCGTGATGTCCACCCGGGCCAGGAGCTGCTCGCAGGGTGGCTCGAACTCCTCGGCGAACCGGATCGACGCAGCTTCGCCGATCAGGATCCAGGGCAGGGCGGTGAGGCGGTCGGTCTCGTCCTCCATGTGTTGGCGCAGTTCCAGGCCGGTCGTGTTGACCTCGCCATCGGCCGCCAGGCCACGGGCCTCCAGGGCAACCCACGCCGCTGCGGTCTCTTCGGCGGTGCTGCCCCGCGAGGTCGCCAGCCAGTCCTTCTCGTAGCCGACCCATGCGTTGTGCAGGATCGACGCCTCGGGGCCGGACAGGCCGGCGGCGGCGACCAGCGCCCAGTGGGTGTCGCCGCGCCACTCCCTGAGGCAGTTCACCGCATGC
>CAJXIS010000366.1 GCA_913054115.1 uncultured Acidimicrobiaceae bacterium
TGAAGTTGCGTCGTGTCTCGCGGGCGTCGTACTGGCGCATCACCGGGGGCTTCCAGCCGGACTGCATGATCTGGCGCTGCGCTTCGAGGCCGGCGGCCAGCGACGGCGTGTGGAACACCCGCCAGGTGCGCTTCTCGGGTTGGCGGTGGAGGGCCAGGGCGACTCCGGTGACGATGCCCATGGTGCCCTCTGCGCCCAGGAACGTGTGGCGCAGGTCGGGGCCGGCGGCCGCCCGGGGTGCCCGACCGAGGTTCACCAGGGTGCCGTCGGGCAGCACCACCTCGAGGGAGTACACCATGTCCTCGATGTTGCCGTAGGCGGTCGAGAACTGGCCGGCTGCCCGGGTGGACACCCAGCCCCCGACGGTGCTGACGGCGATCGACTGCGGCCAGTGGCCGATGGTGAGGCCCAACTCGGCCACCGCCTCCTCGGCGACGAGGCCGTTGACACCGGCGTCGAAGGTGGCGACCAGGTTGATCTCGTCGATGCTGCGCACCCGGTTCATCGACGACAGGTCGACCAGGAGCATGTCCTGGTCGGGTCGGATCCCGCCGCAGACGCCGCTGCCAAGGCCGAACGGCACGATGGCGGTGCCGTTCTCGGCAGCGAGGCGGACGATGGCCTGTACCTCTTCGGTCGAGTGGGGTCGAACCACCGCCCCGGGACGGTCTTCGAACGTTCCCCGCCAGGACTGGAGGTGGCTGAGCACCCAGTAGTCGTGTCGGTGGTCGTGGACGTCCTCGTCGGAGGTCAGCACCCGGTCGTCGCCGAGGGCGTCCCGGAGTCGGGTCAGCAGATCGTCAGTGAGCACGGGGGTTCCCTTCGGTGGCGAACAGTGCGTGGTCGGCGTCGTGTCGGCGGCGGCAGGCGTCGAGTTCCTGCTGTCGCGTGGCCGGCGACCAGTCGAGGAGGCGTGCCATCTCCGTGGCGGCCGGTTCGAGGGCGGCCAGTCCGCCGTCGAGGTCGAAGAAGGCCCGGGGCACCCTGCGGACCCAGTAGTCCTCGAGGCGCACGGACCCTTCCCGGAGCACGGCCTGGCGCACCTCAGCGGCCACGTCCCCGCCGTCGGTGCGGACGTCGTCGGCCTCGGTTCCGTAGAGGTCCGCCAGCCGGTCGGGTGCCGTGATCGTTGCCTCGCCGCCGACGAGGGGCCGCTCGTCGGTCTTGCCCGGCCGTGTGGTGGCGTCGACGAGGTCTGCGACCTGGTCGACCACCCGTTCGGCCATCGACCGGTAGGCGGTGAGCTTGCCGCCGGCGACGGTCAGCACGCCTCCGGGGCCGGTCCAGATCTCGTCACGCCGGGAGATCTCGGACGGCTTCTTGCCGGGTTCGGAGATGAGCGGCCGCACCCCGGACCAACTGCCGATGATGTCGGCGTCGGTGAGCGGGTCGATGGCGAAGCTGCGGTTGGCTGCGGCCAGGAGGTAGTCGACGTCGTCCCGGCCGAACTCGGGCCACCATTCGGCGCCGGGATGGAAGGTGTCGGTCGTGCCGAGGTAGGTCACGTCGCCGCGGGGCACGGCGAACACGCCGCGCTTGTCCAGTGCGGTCATGAGCACCGTGTCGTTGAGGGGCAGCCGGTCGTGGGGCACGACGAGGTGGATACCGCGGGTGATGCCGAGGCGGGCCGCCCGGTCGGGGTCCTCGAGCGCCCGGACGGCGTCGACCCAGGGCCCGGCGGCGTTGACCACGACATCGGCGGCCAGGGTGGCGTGTAGCGATTCGCCGTCGAGGGCACCTTCGACCTCGACGCCGACGACGCGCCCGACGTCGGTCACGAAGGCGACTGCCGGGGCGTAGGTGAGGATCAGCGCTCCGTCGGCTGCCGCCGAGCGGGCGTTGGCGAGGGTCAGCCGTGAGTCGTCGGTGACGAACTCGATGTAGCGCACCGCCCCTTTGGTGCCGTCGACGGCGGACAGGGGTTCCCTGGCGATCAGGTCGTCGAGCCCCCAGACCTCGTGGCGGTCCTCGTCGGGCACCCGGCCGAGCTTCTCGTAGGTCCACATGGCGCTGCGGAACGTGGCCAGCCCTGCGGCGGATCGGGTGGGGAGCACGAACCCGGTCCGTCGGGTCAGGTGGGGGGCGATCCGACGCAGCACCTGGCGTTCTCTGGCTGCGTCGCGCACCAGGCCCACATCGCCCTGGGCGAGGTAGCGGAGCCCGCCGTGGAGCATCTTCGAGCTGCGGCTGCTGGTGCCCGATGCGAGGTCGCGGGCCTCGACCAGGGCGACCGTGAGCCCCCGGGCCGCCGCCGAGCGGGCGATGCCGGCCCCGGAGATCCCGCCGCCGATGACGACCACGTCGAACGCCTGCTCCCCGGCCAGGGCGAACAGGGCGGCCCGGTCCCGGTTGTCCAGCTCCTGGGGACGACCCCC
>CAJXIS010000367.1 GCA_913054115.1 uncultured Acidimicrobiaceae bacterium
GCGCCAGGTCGACCTCGACGCCGTGGTGGGCGGCGACCAGGTCGATGGTGCCGTGGAGGGCGCTGAGCATGCCGAGCCCCAGCAGGTCGAACTTGACGAGCCCCACCGCGGCGCAGTCGTCCTTGTCCCACTGCAGGACGCTGCGGTCGGCCCGCGTGGCCCACTCGATCGGGCAGACCTCGCCGAGGGGCCGGTCGCAGATGACCATGCCGCCGGAGTGGACGCCGAGGTGGCGGGGGGCGTCGGCCAGCTCGGCGGCCAGCTCCAGCACCTCGGCGGGCACGGCGGAGGCCGCCGGGTCTGCTCCCAGGTCCGCCTCTCCGGGGAGGCGCCGCCCGACCGCCCTGGCGAAGGCGTCCTGCTGGCCGGGGGCGTAGCCGAGGGCCCGGGCCACGTCGCGCACCGCCGAGCGCCGCCGATAGCTGATGACGTTGGCCACCTGGGCGGCGTGGCGGCGACCGTGGCGTTCGTAGACGTACTGGATGACCTCCTCGCGGCGGCCGCTCTCGATGTCGATGTCGATGTCGGGTGGGCCCTCCCGGGCCGGGGAGAGGAAGCGCTCGAACAGCAGGCCGAGGCCCACGGCATCGACGTTGGTGATGCCGAGGGCGTAGCAGACGGCGGAGTTGGCGGCCGATCCCCGCCCCTGGCAGTAGATGTCGGAGCGGCGGCAGAACTCGACCAGGTCCCAGACGACGAGGAAGTAGCCGGGGTACCCCAACTGCTCGATGACTGCCAGCTCCCGGTCGATCTGGGCCCAGGCCCCGGGGACCCGCTCGGATCCCCGGAGCCCGTAGCGGCCGACGGCTCCGGCCTCGGCCAGGCGGCGCAGGTGGGCCATCTCGTCGAGGCCGTCGGGGCACGGGAAGGGCGGCAGGCCGGGGGCCATGAGGCGCAGGTCGAAGGCGCAGCGCCCGCCCAGTTCGGCGGCGGTCTCGACGGCCCCCGGCCAGCGGGCGAAGCGACGGGCCTGCTCGACGCCCGACCGGAGGTGGGCCGATCCGACCGCCGGGAGCCAGCCGTCGAGGTCCGCCAGCGGGCGGTGGGCCCGCACTGCGGCCAGCACCGTGGCGAGGCGGCGGCGGGAGGGCCGGTGGTAGTGGACGTTGTTGGTGGCGACCACGTCGAGGCCGGCGGCCACGGCCAGGTGGGCGAGGGCGTCGTTGCGCTCGGCGTCGAGGGGATGGCCGTGGTCCCAGAGTTCGACGACCACCCGGTCGCGGCCGAACCGGTCGACCAGGTCGTGGAGCCGGCGGGCGGCGGCGGCGGGTCCGTCGGCCTCGAGGGCAGCGGGCACCGCTCCCTTGCGGCAGCCGGTGAGGGCCACCCAGTCGGCGGCGGGTCCGGCGCCCGCCCCGGCCAGCTCCGTCAGGCGGTCGAGGGAGAGCCGGGGAGCGCCCTTGCGACCGGCCAGCTGCGCCTCGGTGAGGGCGGCCCCGAGGCGGGCGTAGCCGGCGGGCCCGGCGGCCAGCACGAGGAGGTGCTCGGCCGCCGGGTCGGGGGTGCCGGTGCGCGGCCCGGCCCCGAGGGAGAGCTCGGCGCCGAACACAGTGGGCAGGTCGTGCCGGCGGGCCGCCTCGGCGAACCGGACCACGCCGTAGAAGCCGTTGTGGTCGGTGAGGGCGAGGGCGGTCAGGCCCAGCCGGGCCGCCTCGGCCACCAGTTCGGCCGGGTCGGAGGCGCCGTCGAGGAAGCTGAAGCCCGAGTGGCAGTGCAGTTCGGCGTAGGGGACGGACCCCTCGACCCGGCGGGGCGGTGGAGCGTCGTCGGCCGGGGACGGCGGGGACGGGGGCGCTCCGGGGCGGTCGGCCAGGCGGCGCTCGATCTCGCGCCACGAGAGGCTGGACAGCGAACGGCGTTCCCACTCCACCCCGTGACCGTATCGAACATATGTTCGATACTCAACCGGTGCCGAACCACCCCTACCCGGGCACCACGCCCGTGAGGAAGGCGACAAGGTCCGGCGGGCAGTCGGAGAGGTCGCCGTCGGCGATGCAGGGGTTGAACATCCCCCCCAGGATCTCGGCTCCCATGCCCCCGAACGCCGAAGGGGCGGTCGTGGTCGGAGCGGCGGTCGTGGTCGGAGCGGCGGTCGTGGTGGGTGTGTCGGTTCCCGTATCCGGCGGAGCCTCGGTGGTGGTCGGCGGGGGTTCCGGCGGAGCGGCGGTCGTGGTGGTGGTCGGCGGCGCCGTGGTGGTGGGCACCGGCGGGACGCCGTCGGCGGCGAGGCCCCGGTCCTGGACCTCGGCCAAGTGTGCTGCCCGCGTCGCCGGCCCGTAGTGGCCGTCGATGCCGACCCCGAGGACCCCCTGGAGCACCCGGACCCCCGCTCCACGCTCGTTCCAGCCGTAGGACGCCAGCA
>CAJXIS010000368.1 GCA_913054115.1 uncultured Acidimicrobiaceae bacterium
GGTCCCGGTTGTCGAGGTCCTGGGGACGACCAGCGGGTTCTAGGTTGACCATGCCGCCTACTCTCTCAGATCGACTGCCCGAACCTTTGGCTCAGGTCACTCCTGGGTGCTGTGCTCGATCGGGTTCGGGACGTCGAACAGGAGGCTGCAGCAGGTGAGGGCGCCTTCGGCCTTGGCGAGTTCGGAGGCCTCGACGGGTTGCACGTCGAAGCCTGCGGCCGCAAGGCGTCCCCCGGTGCGGGGGAATGCGGCTGCGAACAGGACCGTGTCGCCGACGCGGACGACGTTGGCGGCGTTTGGCTCCGACGGGTCGACCGGGATGCACGTCTTGCCGGGGAAGGTGCCGGCGTCGACCCACTCGGGGTTGATGAGCAGCGTGTCGTTCGAGACGGCGGTGGCGGCCGACTTGAGGTGGAGGCAGCCGCGGAACCCGACCTCGAACACTTCGTAGCCGTGGTCGGCGACGATCCTCCGCAGCTGTTCGACGGCCTCGACGTTGCTGCGGGTGGAGAGGCCGACGTGGATGCTCCGTCCGGCGACCAGCACGTCGCCGCCGTCGAGGATCCCCGGTGCCCGGATGTGTGCGAGCCGCCGGTGGGGCGAGAGCGCCCGTTCGATCGACGGGCGTTCGCCGCGTCGGGACAGGGCCCCCGGCCTCGTGATGACCGCCAGCTCCCCGAGCACGACGGCGATGTCCTCGACGAACACCGAATCGGGGAAGTCGGGTTCGTCGGCGAGGTGCTCGATCCGGCATCCGAGGTCCTCGAGCACCCGCTCGTAGAGGGTGTGCTGGGTCCGTGCGACGTCGATGTCGATCGGTTCGCGCTCGAGGTGGGTCAACTCGCAGTGCCCGATGTCCGGGCTGACACCCCGGGTGACGGCAACGAGCATCCGGAGGACGGTAATGGTCCCTCGGACGGTCGGACCAACCGATCTCGGGTCCTGTCCGGATTGGCCTGCCACGACGGGCTGGCCGTAGGTTCGCCGGGCAGATTCGACCCGCAAGGAGCAACGACATGGCGCAGGTTCGGGCGAACGGCATCGACATCGAGGTGGAGACCCTCGGGGATCCCCGGGATCCGACGATCCTGCTGATCATGGGCATCAGCTTCCAACTGGTCCACTGGCCGGACGCCTTCGTCGAGCAGTTGGCCGCCCGTGGCTTCCACGTGGTCCGCTTCGACAATCGCGACGTCGGCCTGTCCACGTGGTTCGACGACGAGCCCCGGCCGAAACCGGTGCCCTTCATGCTGAAGTCGATGTTGGGCCTCCGACCCGGGGCCCCCTACACGTTGTGCGACATGGCCGACGACGCCGTTGGAGTGCTCGATGCGCTCGACATCGAATCGGCCCACGTCGTGGGGGTGTCGATGGGCGGCATGATCGCCCAGCGCCTTGCCATCGAGCACCCGGAGCGTGTCCGATCGCTCTGCTCGATCATGTCGAGCCCCCGGCCGCCGCGACCGTCATTGCGGTTCATCATGAAGTTGTTGAAGTTGGGTTCGGATCCGGAACATCGTGAAGAGCGCATCGAGAACACCCTGGCCCTCTTCCGACTGCTCGGTGGCGGCGGCTTCACGTTCGATGAGGAGACCATGGGGCAGTTGGCTGCGACGGTCGTCGATCGGGCCTGGCACCCGGCGGGCACGGATCGTCAGAGCGCTGCGATCGAGGTGGACGGGAACCGCCGAGCGGCACTGGCTGCACTGGAGGTCCCGACAACGGTGGTCCACGGGACCGACGACCCGCTGGTCCCGCCGAAACTCGGCCAGGAGATCGCCGATGCCGTGCCGGGTGCCGAGATGGTCTGGATCGACGGTATGGGCCACGAGTGGCCGGAAGAGGCGTGGCCGGCGATCCTCGAAGCCATCTTCGACCTGGTGGAGCGAGCCGGCGACTGAGGTGAAGTGGTGGGGGACGGGCCGCCGACCGGGTCCGCTAAGACTCAGACGTCGTCCTGGATGTCGAGGTAGGAGATCCGGAATTCGCCGGCCAGCATCAGGATGACTGCGTCGAGCACTCCGGTCTCGGTACGCCACGCCAGGAAGGCCTCGTGGTTGGCTCGGGCGGTCCACCGCTCCCAAATGACAACGTCGTCTGGGTTGTCGGACCCCGTGTACACCTCGAAGGATTCACAGCCCTCGAAGGCTCGGGATTCGGGCGCCATCTCCCTGAACATGTTGAGCAGGTTTGCCCCTTCGCCTTCTTTGCAGGGGAATTCTGCGTAGACGGTTTGGGACATGGTGTCTGCCTCTCGGGCTCGGAGGCGCCCCGATGGCACCCTCCACTCGACAATAGTCCCGTGTGTGTGGGGGGGTAGCAAGCTTGGCGGTCAGTCGGCTATTGCTGCGACGATCGC
>CAJXIS010000369.1 GCA_913054115.1 uncultured Acidimicrobiaceae bacterium
CAGCGGCACCGTGGGCTCCCCGGCCACCGCAAAGAACGTGCTCTCGGTGGGCGCCAGCGAGACCTCGAACCCCGACGCCAGCAACGGCGACGGCTGCGGTCTCACCCTGACCGACGGCGACAAGGCCCAGGACATGGCGAGCTTCTCGAGCCGAGGGCCGTGCAACGACGGGCGCATCAAGCCCGACATCGTGGCGCCCGGCACTTTTATCCAGGGCAACGCCTCGCAGCCCACCTTCAATGGCTCCGGCGTCTGCGGCGCCGCGTCGAACGATTTCTCGAGCCCGGGTACCGATGCCCTCTTCCCGTCCGGCTCGATTTACACCTGGTCCTCTGGGACCAGTCATTCGACCCCGGGCGTGGCGGGCTACACCTCGTTGATCACCGAGTTCGTCGCGCGCGAGTACGGGCTCAGCGATCCGAGCCCGGCCCTGGTGAAGGCCTACGTCCTCCACAGCGGCACTCACATGAACGGTACCGGCGCCAACGAGAATCTCCCCGGGAACAACCAGGGCTTCGGGCTCGCCGACATGGGCCGGGGCTTTACCACCCCCTCGAGCCGTTATCTCGTCGACCAGACCACGACCTTCGGCGTTTCGGGCGAAACCCTCACCCTCTACGGCCGGATCATCGACCCGAGTGAGGAAGTTCGAATCGCATTGGTCTGGACCGATGCCCCCGGCCCGACGTTCTCGAATGCCTACGTAAACGATCTCGACCTCGTCGTCGATGTCGGCGGAAGTACCTACCTCGGCAACAACTTCAGCAACGGCGTGAGCCAGGCGGGCGGAACCGCGGACTTTCGGAACAACGCCGAGGCCGTGTTTCTCCCGGCCGGCGCCTCGGGGACCGCCGAGATCACCATCAACGCGATCACCATCGCGGACGACGGCGTCCCGGGGAACGCCGACAGCACCGACCAGGACTTCGCTCTCGTCGCGTACAACTTCTCGACGGTCATCTCCGACGGCACCGTGGGATTCGACCAGACCATCTACGGTTGTTCCGACACCGTCGAGGTCGAGGTCTCGGACGGCGATCTTTCCGGCGCCACCGATTTCGACGTGACGGTCACTACCTCCGAGGGCGACTCCGAGAGCGTCAGCCTGAGCGAGATCTCGCCGGGCGTCGGGATCTTCCGCGGAAGCATCGGTCTCGACAACGCTGCAGTCGCCCCCGGTAACGGAATCCTGGAGGCCGCAGACGCCTCGACCCTGACGGCGACCTATGCCGACGCTGACGATGGCACGGGAAGCTCGGCATCGAAGCAGGCGACCGCCAGCGTCGATTGCACCGGACCCTCGATTTCGGGGGTGAGTTCGAGCGCCGCCACCGGCGGTACCGCGACGATTACCTTCGCGACCGATGAGGCGGCCACCGGCGTGGTGCACTACGGGGTCGCTTGCGGATCGCTCTCGCAATCCACGGCGGGCATCGGCATGCCCACGAGCCATGAAATTGACCTTTCAGGTCTCACCCCCTCGACGGCCTACGCCTACTCGGTCGAGGCGACTGACTCGGCGGGAAACGCCACCACCAACGACAACGGGGGCTCCTGCTACAGCTTCACGACTCTCGAAAACGCGGACTATTTCACCGAGCTCTTCGATGCCTCCGACCAGGACATGACCAATCGCTCGGTCACATTCACACCCGCCACGGGGGTGAACGCCTATTCGGCCTGCACTTCCGAGGCGACCGCGTTCCCGACCGACCCGAGCACCGCGACCGAACTCATCCTCCTTGACGACGATTTCGCTCTCGTCACTCTCTCGGGTGGAGCCGAGGTGGCGGTCTACGGAACGACCTACGACTCCTTCTACGTCGGCAGCAATGGCTACCTCACCTTCGGCTCGGGCGACACGGAACCCTTCGAGAGCCTCGGAGCCCACTTCAACCTGCCGCGCATCTCGGGCTTCTTCGACGACCTCAACCCCAAGAACTTCGGCAGGATTTCGTGGGAGCAGTCCAGCGACCGGGTGACCGTCACCTGGGAGAACGTCCCCGAGTTTCGCAAGACCGGCTCGAATTCATTCCAGGTCGAGCTGTTCTTCGACGGCAGCCTTCGAATCACGTACCTCGCCCTCAGTGCCAGCGACGGACTCGTCGGCCTGTCGAAGGGCGAGGGAATTCCAGAGGACTACCTAGAGAGCAACTTCGCGGCGTACCCAGAGTGCACGATGGCGAGCGTCTGCGGTGACGGCAACGTCGAGGGAACGGAAGAATGCGACGACGGCGGCACCTCGGACGGGGATTGCTGCTCATCCACGTGCCAGTACGAAACGACGGGATCCGCCTGCGGCGATGGCACCGACACCCTCTGCGATAGCGCCGACAGCTGCGACGGTTCCGGTTCCTG
>CAJXIS010000370.1 GCA_913054115.1 uncultured Acidimicrobiaceae bacterium
TCCTCCGGAGGCACCACGGCATGGGTCATCGAGGCCGGGTGCTCGACCAGCGTGTCGATGTTGCCGAGGCTGACGGCGAGCGCACAGAGTTCGACCCGGTCCAGGAAACGGGCGGCCGCCTCGTAGTCGCCCAGGTCGAAGGCGATCAGGGCGCCGAAGCCGTCCATCTGGCGCTTCGCCAGGTCGTGCTGCGGATGCGTGGGAAGGCCCGGATAGGCGGTGGACACGACGGCCGGGTGTTCATCGAGGAAGCCGGCGACGACCATGGCGTTGTCGCAGTGGCGTTCCATCCGCAGCGGCAGCGTCTTGAGGCCCAGGTTCGTCAGCCAGCAGTCGAAGGGGCTGGGCACCCCGCCCGTGAAGCGGATCAACGAGGCGATCTCCCCCTTCATCAGCTCAGTGTCGGCGCTCACCACCGCTCCACCGATCACCGTGCCGAACCCGTTGATGAACTTGGTGGTGCTGTGGACCACCACGTCGGCGCCCATCTCCAGCGGGCGCTGGAGCACCGGCGTGGCGAACGTGTTGTCCACCACCACCCGGGCACCGAAGGCGTGGGCGATCTCACACGTCTCGGCGATGTCGATCAGCGACATCGTGGGG
Organism: uncultured Acidimicrobiaceae bacterium; assembly: GCA_913054115.1. Classification (GTDB taxonomy): domain Bacteria; phylum Actinomycetota; class Acidimicrobiia; order Acidimicrobiales; family MedAcidi-G1; genus S20-B6. The sequence continues at coordinate 604 of CAJXIS010000370.1, forward strand.
TTCGCCGGGGTCTCGAGGTAGACGACGGCGGTCTCCGGCCGTCGGGTCAGCTCGGCCTCGAGGTCGTCGGGCGCCAGGCCGGGCAGGCGGGTGTTGGTGATCCCGAAGCCGGTCAGGACGTAGGCGATGAGGTGGTCGGCCGACCCGTAGAGCACCGACTGCGTGACGATGTGGTCGCCGGCCTTGGCGAGGCCCATCAGCGCTGCCGTGATGGCGGCCATACCCGACGCGAAGATCTCGGCGCTCACGGCATCGCGTACGGCGGCGGAATCGGCATCGCCCCCAGCTATCAGGCCGCTCCCCTCGAGTGCCGCCAACTTCTGCGCCAGGGCGGTCCGCGACGGGTTGCCGCCCCGTGAGTACATGTAGGCGTCCGACTCCCCGGCTGATCGCGCCTCGATCGCCGCCATGTCGTCGAAGGTGAACGTCGAGGTCTGGAAGATCGGAGCGATGTGCGCACCGGATGCGCCGTGTATCTCGCCGGCGTGGATCGCCTCGGTCGCCATGCGGCGCTTCTCACCTGCCATGCCCGGCGCTCCTGTCCTGCCTGATCTGCCTGATCTGCCTGATCTGCCTCGTCTGCCTGATCTGCCTCGTCTGCCTGGTCTGCCTCATCTGCCTCATCTGCCTCGTCACATCGCCTGCTTCCCTGCCGGAGGAACTCACCGGAAACTGCCGGGACCCTAGTTGTCCCTGACCGGCGCGCCGGGGTGCGGGCAGCCCGGAAGCCGCACCTTGACCGGCAGGTTCCGGAGATGATGCACGCCCGGGTTCGAGCCGGCCCTGCGCCGCCCCGAGTGATCCACCGGAGCATGGAAGCGGGTCGGCGGGATCCCTGTGCAATGCTGGAGAGGAAGTTATTGACCCGCCAGATCAACCAGCAAGAGAGTGCGCCTTGGCCGGCATCACCTACAGGAACTTCGCCTTACCGGATGAGTCGAAGTCGCTCGACAAGTTCAGCGTCGAGCTCGTGGACCTCGGTTCTGCGGTTGCCGCCAAGATCACCCAGGAACCCGGCTGGAGCTGGTCCAAGTATGTCAAGCCGCTGGCCGGGACCGACAGCTGCCAGGTCCGGCATGTGGGCGTGATGATCTCTGGGCGAGACTGCATCCGGCACGACGACGGCACCGAGGTGATGTTCGTCCCCGGCGACGCCTACGTCATCGAGCCGGGCCACGACGCCTGGGTCGTCGGCGACGAGCCCGCAGTGGGCTACGAGTTCGAGAACACACAACCTCCGAAAAGCAACACCTAGGTGCACTCGGGGCACGGTTAACTACTCTGCATGGAACTCCTGGTGACCGCTACGGCGCGCGACGGCGCGGGTGTTGCCCGTGCCGAGGACGGCCGGGTGATCTTCGTCGAGGGGGCGCTCGCCGGCGAGACGGTCACCGTCGAGGTGATCGAGATCGACAAGCGCTGGTCGCGTGCCCGGGTGGTCGACGTGCTCGATCCGTCGCCCGAGCGCGTGCCGGTTCCCTGCGTCCATCGGCTCGCGGGCTGCGGCGGCTGCGACCTGCTCCACGTCGCTGCAGGCTTCCAACTGGGCATGAAGGCCGGCATCGTCGTCGAGCAGTTGCGCCGGGCCGGGGTCGATGCGCCCAGCCCGATCCTTCGGCCCCTCGAGGACGACCATGGCCGCACCACGGTGCGGGCAGCGGTCCTCGATGGCCGAGCCGGCTACCGGATCGGGGGCTCGCACGATGTCATCGTGCCCGAGACGTGTGGCGCCGTCGATCCCCTCGTCGAGCAGAT
>CAJXIS010000371.1 GCA_913054115.1 uncultured Acidimicrobiaceae bacterium
TGAGCACGCCGACCAGCTCGCCGCCGGCGAGTTCCGTGTAGATCCCGGTGGTGGCGACGCTGGCGTGTCCGAGGAGGCTCTGGATGACGTTCATGGGGACCCCGTCGGCAGCCAACTGCACGCCCGCCGTGTGGCGCAGGGCGTGGAGCGAGCGGTCCCGGAGTGCGGCCTCACGGTTCAACTTGCGGAGCCAGTAGCGGAGCCTCTGGTAGTTGAAGCGGTCGCCTTCGTGGGTGACGAAGAGGGGATCGTCGGGGGCGGTGTGGCCGAACCGTTCCCTGCGCACCGCCTGCCAGCGGTCGTTCACGTCGAGGAGTTCCCGGGAGAGCGGCAGTCTTCTGATCTTGCGACCCTTTCCCCGGACATGGAGCATCCAGTTGGCCGCCTCGTCCACCTCCAGGAGGCGTTCCTGGGTCAACCAGTCGAGGTTGGCGTTGTACAACTCGGAGGCGCGGAGTCCGAGCACGGCGAGGAACGAGCACATCGCCAGGTCTCTGGCGGGCCAGCGCACCCCGTCCCGGTCGACGGGAGCCCTGGCCGTGCCGAACAGGTCGCGGATGTCGGCGGGCCGGTAGTACTCGGGATCGACCTGGTCGGCGTCGAGCCTGGTGAGTTTGCGGATCCGCCGGATGTCCGGTGCCTCGGCGACGAGGCGTTCGGCCAGGCAGTAGTCGAAAAACGAGTTGATGGCGGCGAGGGTCTGGTTCAGGGTCGCCTTCGACACCGCAGGCACGTCCTCGCCGCTTCGGCCCTTCCGGCGGGCAGCGCGCATCCGGCGCACGGCGTCGGTCAGCACGGCCTGGCCGAGGTCTTCGGGCCGGAAGGTCGCCGGCGCAACGTCGGCGTAGAGCAGCATGCGGCGCAGTCCCTGCCCGTAGGCACGCAGCGTGTCCTGGGACTTGTTCTCGTAAGTGGGGAGCCAGAGCAGCCAGGCGCCGTAGACGGCGGACACCGTCGATTCGTCGGGAAGTTCCTGATGGGCCACGTCGCACCGTTCCGTGTGATTGATAACGCACGTTATCTTGACACGTGACGCCGGAAAAGGGATGGATGCCCCCCACCGCAAAACGGCCGAGGGACCGGCTCCTCGCCTCTCGGCGAGAACCGGCCCCTGCAGCTCGTGCTCAGGCCTTCATGGAAGCCGCCCTACGGAGTGCCGTCGAGCACCGGGCCCATCGGCGTCAGCAGGCCGTCCTCGCCGGCCGACGCTGAGCCGTCGAAGACCGACAGGCGGAACGAGTCGCTGGCGTCGTACTTGCCCGGCCCGAAGGAGGCGTACGGCATGCTCGGCAGTGAGAACTGCGTCATCGACTCGACGCCGGCCAGGAACGAGTCGTGGGTCGGATTCGGACCCGCCGCCTCCAGGACGGCCACGAGCATCGCAACCCAGTTGCAGTAGTTCGTGATGCCCGTGTACCACTTCTCACCTTCGACCCAGTCGGTCGGGTTGCTGGTCTCGATCTCCGGCTCGGCTGCGCGGAACGTCGCGGCACAGGCCTGGGTGCCCTCGGTCTCCCAGATCTCCTCCGGAGTCATGCCGGTGAGGGTGATGCCGCCATCGGCCATCTCCGGCGTGACACTCGCACTCAGGCTCGTGAACGTCTCCGAGTTCATGACGAACAGGTCGATGTCGATCCCTGCGTAGAACAGGTTCCGGATGCCGGCCCGCTCACCGCCCACGAGGAAGATCGTGTCGGCGCCCGAAGACCGGACGTTCTCGACGAGGACGTCCCAGCGGGCGTCCTCGGCCTCGGTGTCCCCCACCGTCACGTCGTTGAAGGCGTCGAGCGCAAGGTCGATACCCATGCCGGCAATCAGCTCCTTGGCCCTCTCATAGGGACCGTCCATGCCGCCGACGAGGGCGAACGTACGGCCTTCAAGCAGGCCTTCCTGGTCCAGCAGCGACAGGTACACGTCCATGCGACGTTCCTTCATCGTTCCGAACTCGAGCCACGGTGCCGTCGACTCCGCCAACCACTCAGCGGTCTGGCGACCACCGATGAGGATGGTGTTCGCTGTGGTCGTGACACACGTGTTCGAGATCTCCGAAGGACCGAGGAAGCCGCCGACGATGGCGAACGTCTCGATGTCGGAGGCCAACTCAAGACACACACCTTCGGCAGAGATACCCATCCCCGGAACGGGGCTGTAGTAGCGGTAGCCGTCGACGATGATCTGACGGCCCCCCACTCCCCCACTGGCGTTGACCTCGCCCAGGAGGGCCTCCCAGATGGTCTGCGGGTCACCCCAGCCTTCGGTGGAGAGGCCCATCTCGATGAGCCACGGGAAGTCGATCATCGTGACGCCCACGTGGATCTCGTCCTCGGTGATCC
>CAJXIS010000372.1 GCA_913054115.1 uncultured Acidimicrobiaceae bacterium
GTTCATGTCGCCGTGGCGAATGTCGCCGTCAGGGCTGCGGGCCGCTGCGATCGCCGTCAGTCGCTGAGAGGCGTCCAACCCATGCACCACGGCGCCTCGTCGACCGGCCATCTGTGCAGCCAGGCCGGATCCACAACACACGTCCAGGTAGCGGGTCCCCCCACCGACGCCGGCGTCCCGCAGGACCTGGTCGAACTCGGGCCAGAAGCTGGGCTCCATGAGATAGGCCCAGTCCTTGGCCAGCCGACCCCAGCCCTCATCGACCTCTTCCCAGCCCATCGCGTCTCCTTCTAGCCAGTGGTCCAGGCCGGCGATCATAATCTCGGCGCCACCGCCCAGGTCCCTGGCCCGACCCCGGCCCCGACCACTTCGGCGCCCGCCCGACCGCGGGCTTGTCGGCCACCATTCGGCGTGAAAAACTCGAGCACTCCTCGCTCCCACTCACCCTGATCCGACCAGCCCGAAAGCGACAGCCATGCCCTCGTCCGCACCCAACATCCTGCTCGTCCAGGTCGATCAACTGGCCGCCTCGTTCCTGTCCGCCTACGGGAACCCGATCGCCAAGGCACCCCACATCGATGAGCTGGCTGGACGGTCCGTCATCTTCGAGTCGGCGTACACCAACTTCGCGCTCTGCGCGCCGTCTCGCTTCTCGATGCTCTCGGGCCGCCTGGCGTCCGAGGTCGGCGCCTACGACAACGGTGCCGAGTTCCCGAGCTCCATCCCCACCTTCGCCCACTACCTTCGGGCCGCCGGCTACCACACCGCACTCATCGGGAAGATGCACTTCGTCGGAGCCGACCAGCTCCACGGGTTCGATGAGCGGTTGACCACCGACATCTATCCGTCGGGCTTCTCGTGGACCGGCGACTGGAACGAGACCCGTCAGGCGCACGGCAACGATCCCCGCACATTCACCAACGCCGGCATGTGCCTCCGGAACGTGCAGATGGACTACGACGACGAGGTCGCCCATCGATGCCGGCGCAAGCTCTACGACCTGGCCCGGTCCGTGTCGATCAACGACGACCAACCGTGGCACCTGACCGTCTCGTTCACCCACCCGCACGACCCGTACCAGTGCCGACCAGAACACTGGAGGCGGTACCGCGACGACGAGATCGACCTCCCTCGGGTGGGCACCATCGCCGCTGCGGACGCAGACCCCTACAGCGTGCGACTCCGGCGCCAGTATGGGCTCGACTCCTTCGAGCCGACCGAAGACCAGGTTCGCACCGCACGCCACGGTTACTACGGGGCGATCAGCTACGTCGACGACCTGGTCGGAGGGGTGTTGGAGACGCTGCGCGAGACGGGGCTCGATCGGAACACCGTCGTGGTCTTCACGACCGACCACGGCGACATGCTCGGTGAACGAGGCCTCTGGTACAAGCGAACGTTCTTCGAAGGCGCCTCGCGGATTCCCCTGCTGGTCTCGTGGCCCGATCGATTCGAACCCGCGAGGGTGGCCGCGAATGTCTCCCTGGTGGATCTCATGCCGACATTCATCGACCTGGCCTCGGGCAGCGGACGTCGCCCGGAGCCGGTGGACACACTCGACGGCACCTCTCTCATCTCGTTGTTGGAGACAGGAACCGACCCGGATCGGGACGACATCGTCTTCGGGGAGAACCTGTCCGAGGGAGCAACCGCTCCGATCCTGATGGCCAAGCGGGGTTCGTCGAAGTACGTCTGGAGCGGCTGCGATCCGGCCCAGCTGTTCGACCTGTCCATCGACCCCGACGAGCTGACCAACAGGGCCAAGGACCCGGACTACGCATCGGAGCGAGCCGAGTTGGATGCACTGGTCCACGGCCGCTGGGACACCGACGAACTGTCGGACCTTGTCGGGGCAAGCCAGAGGCGGCGCGCCTTCCTCCGCCAACTTTATGCCGGCAACCAGGCGCCCGATTGGGGCTACGTGCCACCCGATCAGGCGAGCAACCACGTGCTGCGCGACGGCGTCACCTACAACGACTGGGCCTACAGCAACGTCCTGGAAGCGGACACGACGCAGTGAACCGTCGTGAGCCCGGTTCCAGGCGTGATCGGCGGCCGGCATCATGCTCCTTGACTCACGAAGCCCTCTAGCCGGCAGCGGGTTGGACGAGCGGTTGACGCCGCTCACCGCCAGACCCCGAACGCGTTCAACCCGCCGGCACGCCTCCTGCGTGCCGCTCCGGCGGGGTCAGTAGCCTTGCGGGCCAAGGGATCGCGGCCAGCGGCCATCACGCGCCGCGAACCGCGCCGTCCCGCCCTCGTAGAGGGTGGCGCGAAACCCTCGGACCCCTACAACGAAGGGGTTTCAA
>CAJXIS010000373.1 GCA_913054115.1 uncultured Acidimicrobiaceae bacterium
TCGCTGCTGGCAGCGACACTCCACGAGGTGGCCGGTGCCGAGGGCCGAGTCGGCGTCCCGATGGGTCACGAGACCCACCTGCGGATGCCGCTCGCCGACTGGGACGACCTGCAGGAGGCGACCAACGGCATCACCTACCACGACGCCACGGATGTCGTGCGAAACCTGCGCATGTGCAAGTCCGAGCTCGAGATCGCCAAGACGGCGCACGTCTGCGGCATCGTCTCCGACGCCTTCGATGGCATTCCCGATCTGCTGTCTGCCGGCATGACCGAGCGGGAGGCCTTCGCCGCCTTCCGGATCGACCTGCTCCGGCGGGGCGCCGACGACGTGCCCTACCTGGTGGGGGCCACGGGACCCGGCTTCGACGACGTCATCAGGCAGCCATCGGACCGGGTGATCGTCGATGGCGACCTGCTCATGTTCGACACCGGCACCGTCTTCGACGGCTACTTCAGCGACTTCGACCGCTACTACGCCTTCGGACGTGCCGACGACGCCGCCCGGCGGGCCCACGAGACCGTCTGGGACGCCACCGATGCCGGGTTGGCCGTGCTGCGGCCCGGCATCACGACCTCCGACCTCTGGGCGGCGATGGCCGGGGTCCTCGACGCCGGAGGGTCGCTCGGCAACGACGTCGGCCGCCTCGGCCACGGGCTCGGGATGCAGGTCACGGAGTGGCCGTCGAACACCCGCGACGACGGCACGGTCATCAACGAGGGCATGGTGCTGACCCTCGAGCCGGGCCTCACCTGGGCCCCCGGCTGCATGATGCTCCACGAGGAAAATGTCGTGGTCCGTGCCGACGGCCCGGAACTGCTCTCCCGACGGGCCCCCCGCGAACTCCCGGTCATCACCTGAGGTCCGGACGGTGCCAGGTGGGATCGCCTCCTTCGGCGCACGTGCCGGCAGCACGAGAGATACCAGCCCCTGTCTCTGCGAGACTCCCCGCATGTGGTCCCTGCTCCCTGTTCCCCTGATGGCCATCGTGCTCTTTGCCGGTTGCGGTGCCGGACAGGACACCGCCGACCGGGAACTGCTGCTGGAGCAGGCGGCAACCGTCGAGGCGCTCCAGGCGCAGGTCGCCGACCTCGAGGCCCGGACCGCGACATCAACGGCTCCGCCGACGACGATGGTCCCGCTCACGACGACATCGTCCACCACCACGACGCCACCGTTCACCGATCCTCTCCCCACCGCAGCCGAGGTCTTTGCCGCCGCCTCGCCGTCCGTGGTCTTCGTGGAGGTTCCCGACGGGACCGGCAGCGGGATCGTGCTCGCCGACGGATGGGTGCTCACCAACGCCCACGTCGTCGGCCGATACCCCGAGGTCCGCCTGTTCACCAGCGTCGGTGAGATCGCCGAAGTACCCGTCCACGCCCGGGACTGGCTGCACGACCTGGCACTCGTCGGACCCCTCCCCGAACCGGCCTCCGGGACCCTTCCCTGGCTGGATCTCTCCTCCAGCGAAGGTGCCAGGGTCGGGGAGACCGTGTACCTGGTGGGCTTCCCCGGGGAGGTCGAGACCGAGCCCGAGGCCACGATGACGGCCGGGATCCTGAGCCGACGCCGCCTGCATCCGTGCATCGACGTGACCTTCCTCCAGGTCGATGCGCTCATCGCCGGCGGCCAGAGCGGTGGCGCACTCCTCGATGCAAGGGGCGACCTGATCGGCGTCTCCGGCCTGGGCGGGTTCAGCGACGGGAACTTCGGCCTGGTGTTCGCCGCCGAGGACGCCGCACGCATCCTCGAGTCCCTGCTTGCTGACGGAGGCGAGGCGGCGGAACCCGCCGGACGGAAGCGACAGGAGGCGAGCGTCGACTACTACGACAGCGCCGCCTTCCTCGTCACCGTCAGCGAGACGGTGCCTGCCCTCTCGGTCCGGGCATCGGCGCCATCCGGTGCGGACATCTGGCTCAGCATCGACACCCCCGACGGATATCCGCCGATCACCGCCTACGAGGCAGACGAGATCGACTTCCTCTACGGCGCCTTCGGCGAAGAGGATCCGAACGCCTTCTACGCAGACGCCCATCTCGAGGACGACGACGAGGCCCTCGAGGTGCGGCTCCTGCCGGGCCGCTACGTCGTGTCGGTGGGCTACTGGTCTCCCGCCCACTCGGAAGCCATCGAGGTCACGTCCTCCCACCTCCTGGTGCCGCTGGAGGATTCCGAGAACGGGGCCGTCACCCTCCGGGCAGGCGACTCGGCGGATGGGGTCATCGGACACCTTGCCGATACCGACCGCTTCCACCTCCACCTCGACGCCGACGAACAGGTCCGGATCCAGGTCGAC
>CAJXIS010000374.1 GCA_913054115.1 uncultured Acidimicrobiaceae bacterium
CCAGTCGTCTCGGTAGTAGGCGTTGCTGACGGCGATGGTCCTGGCCCCGAGGTGGCGCAGTGCCTCGACGATGCAGTGGCCGGCCATCAGGAACCGGGCACCGATGCGGTCGCTCAGGTCGTCGCAGAAGGCGGCGATCTCGTCGGGGGTCGTGCCCCTGGTGTGGACCCAGTTGGAGCCGACCTGCCCGACCACCTGGCAGTGGGAGTCGGCGAGGCACTCCGCTGCCTCCTCGAGGAGCCCGAAGTTGCGGGTGCGGTCGTCGAGCTCGTAGGCGTAGCCGGGGATGTGCAGCACCCGCTGCATCACCCCGACCCCGGCGGGGGCGACGGCCAGGAACTGCTGGGGCGAGTCGTCGAAGTAGCGCGGCGTCGTGACGAAGCCGGCGTAGCCCCGGTAGCGGGGGTGGATGTCGGCGGGGTCGAGGGGCGCCGGGTCGATGGCGGTCATGCGAGGGACGCCAACAGGTCGTCGAGCCCGTCGGCGCGGTCGAGCCCGTCGACGGCGCCGATGACGGCATCGGCATCGGCGCGCCCGGCGACCAGGAGTCGGAACTTGGATGCCGACTCCTCTGGGGTGAGCGGCTGGTGCATGGAGCCCCGCTGGCCGGCGACGCGCACCTCGTGTACGGAGCCGTCGCTGCAGGTCACCCGTAGGCCTCCCGCCATCTTCCAGGCGTAGGTGTCGTCGCACCAGTCGGCGGCGACCATCGACACCCTCGCCTGCAGTTCGGCGATCGCCGGGTCGGCGATCCGATCGTCGGAGTAGGTGGACGGATCGGCAGGGTCGGCGAGGAACGCGGCGGCCACGTTGAACGGTCCGCTGTACTGGGCGGCCATCACCGACGTGGTGCCGTCGAGGGCGTTCTGCTCGGCGGCCTTGGTCGAGACCTCGGCCAGGATCTCGACGATGTCGTCGGGGGCGACCCCCCGGTCCCGGATCTCGAGGGCGGCGTCGATGAGCGGGTGGATGTCGCTGCACGCTGCATAGGGCTTCACGGTGATCTCGTCGATCATCCAGCGTTCGCCGAGCCGCTCGGTCAGCAGGTGGACCGCCGGATCGGTGGTGGTGGTCCGGCAGAACCCATAGCGGCCGGCCAGGCCGTCGGTGGGGCCGGCGAGGCCGTCGGAGGCCAGCAGGGCAGCTGTGAGGCCGCCCTCGGAGGCACGGCCGGCGTGGATGCGCTTGGTGGAGCCGCCACTCTGGCTGAACTCGGTGGAGCCCGAGGAGAAGGTGGCGGCGATGCCGAGTGCCCTGGTCATCGTGTCGGTGCCGAACTCGAGCAGGCGACCCACCGCTGCCGCAGCGCCGAACACCCCCGACTGGCCGGTGGGGTGGAAGCCCGCCAGGATGTGGGCGGCCGGTCCGACGGCGATTCCGGCACGCCCCATCGCCTCGTAGCCGATGACGATGGCGTCGAGGACCTGTCGCCCGGAGGCGCCGACCCTGGTGCCGATGGCAAGCGCCGCCGGCACGACCACGGCCCCGGGGTGCGAGATCGCCTCCTCGTGGACGTCGTCGAGTTCGAAGGCGTGGGCCGAGGCGCCGTTGGCGAAGGCCGCCATCGGGGAGGTGGTCGAGAACCCGGCGCCGAACACCGCACAGGGGCCGCCATCGCCGCCGGTTCTCAGGGCGTGGTCGGCGGCCCGCTGGCTCCAGGGCTGCTCGGCGCCGAAGAGGATGCAGCCGAGCGTGTCGAGGAGGTAGTCGGCGGCCTTCCCGCGGAGGGCGTCCGTGACCTCGGCCTCGACGAGGAAGCCGGCGAGCTCCTGGGTCGGGGTCACGGGCGGCCCGATTCCCGGCGGCCCAGTGCCGTGCGGACCAGGTCGTGCAGGTGGGGGACGGCGTCCTCGGAGTGGACCGTGGCGATGCCGTCGGGTCGTTCGATCAGCGGCCCCGGCGTGTAGCCGCGGCTGCGCATGCCCCGCTGGACCGAGTCCATCAGGTCGAAGTCCTCGGTGACCGTGGTGCGCCAGTCGAGGTCGATGATCTCGGCCTGCTCGTCGGTGGGCGTGTCGGCGTCGAACCACCACTCCCGGATGAGGAGCGTGCCGTCGACGGCGAGCGGGACCCAGCGGAACGTGTTGAGCACCTCGCCCGGGTAGCACTGGATCGACGACGCCGGAAAGACGAAGAACGCCTCGTAGGGCTGGCCGCCCTCGGCGAGGGCGTAGGCGGTGCTGGCCGGTGCCTCGGCGCTGTGCCGGATGGCCTGGCCGCGGCTGGCGATGCGGTAGCTGCTGGGCGAGACCACGCCGGCCGTGAACGCCTTGTGCACGTTCGGGCAGTGGTAG
>CAJXIS010000375.1 GCA_913054115.1 uncultured Acidimicrobiaceae bacterium
GGAATCGCTTCACCGACAGCACCAACGTGTCGCTGCACCTCCTCGGCGGCGAGGACCTGCCTGCGACCGGTGACGTCGACCTGGTGATGACCCTCGACTGCCTCCACGACATGCCGCGCCCCGACCTAGCCATGGCTGCGATCCGGGGGGCGATCGCCCCGGACGGCACGTGGCTCGTGAAAGAGATCCGGTCCTCGCCGGACTGGCACAAGAACCGCCGCAACCCGATGTTGGCGATGATGTTCGCCGCCTCGGTCTCGACCTGTATGGCGTCGGCGATGTCGACCCCCGACGGCCTGGGCCTCGGCACGCTCGGCCTCGATCCGGCCACACTGGCTGAGATGACGTCGGCAGCCGGCTTCACCGGCTTCGTCCAACATGCGGTCGACGATCCGACGAACCTCTACTACGAGGTCCGCCCGTAGGCGGGTGTGACTCAGCGAAACTCCTGCCACTCGCCCGTGGGGACGATGCATCCACCGGGAGCACCGTCAGTGGCGCCGGCACCTCTCCCGAAGCGGCACGGGTACTGGTATTCGAGGATCCTCACGACGTCCGGCAGATCGTTCTTGCGACGGGCGGACGAGGTGGGCAGCATCCCCGGAATGTCCACGGCGTCGAGCCGGTACAGCACCCAGTTCACGTCCGACCGCCGGGGGTTGACACCGGCGTCCCTGAGAACCCGCACGGCGATGCGCACGAGGGCACAGGCATCGGCCACCGTGGCATACACGGCGCTGGCCGGGTCGGTCGGATCGGCGATCGGACGGCCGGTCACCCGCGCGTGCTCCCGGTTGCACATCTGAGAGAAGGGATCGGGAAAGCCCTGCTCGGCAGCGCGGGGAAGCCGCCAGGTCCCGGTGTCGGCAGCGTCCACGATGAACGCGCCGTCGTAGTAGGCAGCCGCATCCGCCCCGCCGTAGGCGAGCACCTGTGCGGCGGCCAGATCATCGGACTGGCCGTTGAGACCGGTCTGGATGAAGGCCGGCCTCGGCATTCCCTGGCGGAGCATCTCCGTGATGAGCCTGGGGAGGGAAACGGCGTTGAGAACAGGGAACACGACCGTCGTGCCGTCGTCGATCATGCGCGCCACGGCCGCCTCGAGTCCCACCCAGCAGGATGTCGTGCCCTCGCAACCGATCGGATGTACCTGAACGTCGTAGCCGAGGTCGTCCATCGTCTCGAGCAGGCCGGCGGACACGGCTTCGGACTGCCCGGGGGTGTCGGAGACGATGACGGCGATCGTCATTCCCGTGAGCACTCCACGTGCCTCGGCGAAGCGTGCGGCCAACTCGAGTTGGGTGTCGCCGGCCACCGCAGTCGTCAACAGCCGACCGCGTGCCGTCCTGAGATCGTCGGAGGACTGGGGCTCCGTGGTGATGAGGGGCGTCTTCTCCGTCCCGGCGATGCAGAGGGGCGCCGATCCCTGGATGCCGGTCAGATCGAGGACGAGAACGGCTTCGAGGTCGTCGGTCGCCTCGAGGCAGGCGGCACTGCGGAGGGTGTCGATGTCGACGCCACCGCCGCCCAGGGCCGTGACCTCGACCAGTTGGAGGTCGAGTCGTCGCCCGTGCACGCCGCCGCATTCATCGTTGACGATTCCGACGAAGGCCTCGACCATCTCGACGGTGTCGCCGACGGGGAACTCGAAGCCGATCCTCTCGTAGTCCTCGAGACGGGTGCGCAGGTGGACGATCCGGATCGACTCCTCCGTGATGCCGATGTCGGTGGCCCGCAGGATCGACGTGGTCGGATCGCCGGCGAGGCAGAAGAGCTCCAGGCGCTGGAGGGGGTCGCCACGGTCCAGGTCGGCCTGGAAGTCGGTGAACACCTCGCCACGGGGATCGTCGAAGCTGAACGGCCACGCTTCAGGATCCACGGTGATCCTCGGGAGGACGGTCGTGGTGGAGATCGTGGTGGAGATCGTGGTGGAGGTCGTGGTGGAGGTCGTGGTGGAGGTCGTGGAGGAGGTCGTGGAGGAGGTCTCCGGCGGCGCGGTCGTGGGTGTCGACGTAGAGGTAGAGGGTGCCGAGGTAGAGGTCGAGGTCATGGATGGGTCCGGAGCGAGCGTGGTGGTCGAGGGGACGGTGCCCGAGTACCCGGCCGTCGGGTCGTCGAGTGCGCAGCCCAGCAGGAGGAGGGGCAGGAGCAGGCAGGCGGGCAGCCGTGGTGCGATGATCACCTGGTGGGACCTGTTGCAGGGGAGTTGTCTCGGGGCGGTGGCACAGCGGGCGATGGTAGCGAGAGGATGGCACCAGGGGGCAGCAACGACGAGGGTGCCTGCCGCG
>CAJXIS010000376.1 GCA_913054115.1 uncultured Acidimicrobiaceae bacterium
GAAACAGGGCAGGCGGCAACCGTCGGCCGGGGTTGGCGGTCGCTGTCGCGCATCACGGTCGATGTCGACGGGCGCCCCCCAGAGGGCGTGTCCTGTCCATGAGCATCGATCGGATCCATGCGGCGCTGTTGCTGGAGCAGTGCTGGCACCGGGTTCCCGGCGGGACGGCGGTGGCGGCCGTCGAGTTGGCCAGGGCGATGGCTCGAAGGGACGACGTCGAGGTCGTCGGCTTCTCTGCGTTGCATCGCGGCGAACCGGTCATCGCTCCACCGGAAGGGATCGAGATCGCCCGGCTGCGCCTTCCCCGTCTCCTGCTCTACGAGTCATGGGTCCGACTGGGTCGCCCTCGGGTCGATCGGCGGTGTGGCCATCCCGACGTCGTCCATGCCACCGGGGGAGCGGTGCCCGCCACCAGTGCCCCCCTGGTCGCCACCATCCACGACCTGGCGTGGCGGCACCATCCCGACCACTTCACGCCCCGGGGCCGACGGATGTTCGAGGCGTGGCTGGAGGCAGCCGCCCGTGCCCGGCGGGTGATCTGTCCGTCGGAGGCGACCGCCGTCGATCTCGCCGATGCGGGCATCCCGACGGAGCGCATCTGCGTCGTGCCATTGGGCGTCGACCTGCGGGCCGCAGAGCCGGCCGACGTCGAGGCGTTGCGGACGAGGCACGGCCTTGACGGGAACGTCGTGCTCTGGGTGGGCGTGGCAGAGCCCCGCAAGAACCTGGCAGGGCTCGTCGAGGCCATGGAGGCGGTCCCCGATGCGGTGCTGGTCCTCGTGGGTCCACCCGGCTGGGGGGTCGACGTCGAGCGACTCGTTGCTCCGCTGGGAGACCGGGTCCGCATCGTCGGACCTGTTGACGACGCCCAGAAGCGGTCGTGGTACTCCCTCGCCGATGTGTTCGCCTTCCCCAGCCTGCTCGAGGGCTTCGGCCTCCCGGTCCTCGAGGCCATGGCCCAGGGCACTCCGGTGGTGACCTCGGCGGGCACGGCGACGGCCGAGGTCGTCGGCGATGCCGGCGTCCTCGTGGATCCCACCGATTCCGGGTCGATGGCAGAGGGGATCCGCCACCTGCTCGACGACGGCGACGCAGCCGGTCGGCTCGCCGCCGCCGGCAGGACACGTGCCGGGACCTTCACCTGGGATGCCGTGGCGGATCAGACGGTCACCGTGTACCGGTCGGCACTGGCAGCATGATGGCGCCATGACCACCGCGAAGCGCATCGCCGTCAACCTCCTCTTCCTGGTCCCCGGTGACGTCGGCGGATCCGAGGAGTACGCGGTCCGGACCCTGCGGGCCTTCGCCCGACACGGATCCGGCGACATCCGGCCGGTCCTGTTCGTCCACGAGGCACTGCGGCAGGCACACCCGGATCTCTGCGACGAGTTCGAGGTGGTCGCCGCTCCGGGCGATGGCCGCAGCCGGCTGCACCGGATCATCAGGGAATCGACCTGGCTCGCCGGCCGGACCGGAGACTTCGATGCCGTGCACCACATCGGTGGCCGTATCCCGATGCGTTCGTCCCGACCGGCCGTCGTCACCGTTCACGACCTGCAGCCGTTCGACCATCCGGAGCACTTCTCCGTGGTCAAGGAGGGCTTCCTGTCATGGTCGATCCCCCGGTCGCTCCGCCGGGCCGATGTGGTGGTGACCGTCAGCGATGCCGTCGGCGAACAGGTCGCCAGGCACTTCGGCGTCGATCCCGCACGGATCGTGACCGTGTCGTCCGGGGTGGACCGGGTGGTGGATCACCTCGTGGAGCCGTCGGCACCACCGGTCGTCATCTATCCGGCCGTGAGCCACCCCCACAAGAACCATGAGGTGCTCATCGAAGCCTTCGCCAGAATCGCCGACCGGCATCCCGAGGCCCGCCTCGTACTCACCGGCGGTGCGGGCCGCTCCGAGGGTTCGCTGATCGTCGCCGCGAAGTCGTCGGGCCTCGGGGACCGCATCGAACGGACCGGGCGCATCCCGGCGGACGAACTGGCGGCCCGACTGGCCGGGGCGTCGGTGCTCGCCTTTCCCTCGCTCTACGAGGGCTTCGGGATCCCGGTGCTCGAGGCGATGGCCGCAGGGGTTCCGGTGGTCGTGGCGAGCGGCACGCCTGCGGAGGACGTGGCCGGGGGAGCCGGTTGGTCCGTCGACGCCGACGACGTCGCGGGTTGGGCCGAGGCGCTCGACCGGGCCCTCGGTGATGCCGAGGCTCGTTCCGCGGCCGCTGAGGCGGGTCTGCGCCGAGCCGCCGAGTACTCATGGGAGGCCTCGGCCGAGCAGCTCGAGCGG
>CAJXIS010000377.1 GCA_913054115.1 uncultured Acidimicrobiaceae bacterium
GGCGATCGTCGTCTTGCCGGTCTTGCGGTCGCCGATGATCAGCTCGCGCTGGCCACGACCGATCGGGATGAGCGAGTCGATCGCCTTGATGCCGGTCTGCATCGGCTCGTGCACGGGCTTGCGGCCCATGATCCCGGGGGCCTGGATCTCCATGCGCCGCTGCACCACGTTGGTGAGCGGGCCCTTGCCGTCGATGGGCTCGCCGAGGGCGTTGACGACACGTCCCAGCAGGCCATCGCCCACGGGGATGGAGAGGATGTCGCCGGTCGCCCGGACGGTCTGCCCCTCTTCGATGTCGTCGACCTCGCCCAGGACCACCGCACCGATGGAGTGCTCGTCCAGGTTCAGGGCCAGACCCATCGTGCCGCTCTCGAACTGGAGCAGCTCGTTGACCGCAGCGTCGGGCAGGCCCGATACGCGGGCGATGCCGTCACCCACCTCGAGCACCCGTCCGACCTGGGTCTGTTCCAGACTGGGCTCGAAGCCCTCGAGGTTCTTCTGGATCGCTGCGGCAATCTCCGCCGTGTTGATCGTCAGTTCAGCCATTGTTCTCTCTCGTCTCGGATGGCCCGGTTACTACCGGAAGCTCTCGCGGAGCTGGTTCAGGCGGCGTCGGACGCTGCCGTCGATGATGTCGTCGCCGATCTCGGTGACCACGCCGCCGAGGACGCTCGGGTCCTCGACCACGCGGATCTCGACGTCTTTGCCGGTCGCCGTCTTGATGGCGGCGGCAAGGCGGTCCCGCTGGTCGGCGGTGAGGGCGACGGCGGCGCGCACGGTGGCGACCGCCTTGTCACGTGATGCGGCACTGCGCTCGATGAATGCGTCGACGATGGCCGGCAGTTCGGCGGAGCGTCCGGCACCCACCACCATCGCGAGCAGCACCGACGTGGTCGCCGATACCCGACCTTCGAGGAGGTCGTCGACCACCTGGAGGCGTCGGGCCACCGGGACGTTGCCGTCGGAGAGCGTCGAGCGCAGTTCGTCGTTGGACCGGAACGCCTGGGCGAAGCCGAACAGCTCGTCCTCGACGGTCGAGAGGTCACCCTCGGCCGACGCGACGGCGAACAGTGCCTCGGCGTATCCGGTCACGGCGGTGTCAGCCATTGGCTCCGGCCACCTCGTCGATGTAGGCGTCGATCAGGCGACCCTGCACCTCGGCGTCGAGGCTCGACTGCACGACCCGCTCGGCCGCACCCAGCGCGATGGCGGCGACCTCGGCGCGGAGGTCGGCGATCGCCTGGGCCTTGGCGGCATCGGATTCGACAGCGGCGCGCTCCCGAATCCCTGCTGCGTCGGCCTCGGCACGTGCGATCAGGTCGGCGCGGACCTTCTCGGCGTCGCCGCGGGCCTCGTCGATCAGCCGTGAGGCCTCGGACTTGGAGTCGGCGAGGCGTGCCTCGTAGCCGGCCTTCACGGACAGGGCGTCCTGCTTGGCCTGGTCGGCCGCGTCGAGGTCGGCCCGAATCCGGTCGGCACGGGCGTCCATGGCGCCCTGCACGGCCGGGAAGCCCTTCTTGACCATCAGCACGAACAGGATCAGGAAGGCGCCGCCTCCCCAGATGATCTCGTTCAGTTCAGGGAGGATCGGGCTGGGTGCCTCGAAGCACTTCTCCAACTTCTTCTGGACGGCCTCGTCGTGCGCGGCCTCTTCGACATTGCCGTGGTAGGTCTCCACTGCCTCGGCGAAGCGCTCGGCCATACAGGAGCCCACGGACTCGGCCGAGGCCGAGGCGGGGCCGGCGAAGGCCACGAGCACGACGAGGGCGAGCAGCGGGGCCGCAAGCAGGCGGATCGGTCTGTTACTCATTGGTTCGACTCTCATACGTCCGACCCGAGCCTCAGGGCATCAGGAGGATGAAGACGACGAACCCGATGAGGGCCAGCGCCTCGGTGAATGCGATGCCGAGGAACATCGTGGTCCGGGCCATGCCTGCGGACTCGGGCTGGCGGGCCATCGCCGAGATGGCGTTGCCGACCACTGTTCCGATACCGATGCCGGGGCCGATGGCCGCGAGTCCGTAGCCGAGGCCGGCACCGATGGCCTTGAGGCCCTCGAGCATCTCGCCGGGTTCCGTTTGCGCCAGAACGTTCAGCACTTGATTTCTCCTGGTTCGTGTTGTTCCGGGTCGGGGAGTCCGAGTCCGGGTGGGTTGTAGGGATCTGTTGGTTTCGGGAAGTCGAGGGGTGCGCCGCGGCTAGTGGGCCGGATGCATCGAACCGCCGATGTAGACGGCGGTCAGGATCGTGAAGATGAAGGCCTGCAGGACCGAAA
>CAJXIS010000378.1 GCA_913054115.1 uncultured Acidimicrobiaceae bacterium
TGGCCAGTCGTCCGAGGATGCGAAAGGCGCTGCGCGGTCGGGCGCCCGGCCTCGCCGTCGAGCGGCGCCTCTGGGCCGCCGGACACGAGGTCATCGCCGGGCTCGACGAGGTGGGGCGGGGATCCTGGGCCGGCCCGCTCACCGTCGGCGCCGTCGTCGTGAACCGGGAGCGGCGCATCACCGGCGTGCGCGACTCGAAGATGCTCACCGAGCCCGAGCGGGAGGTCCTCTACCCGCAGATCACCGGCTGGGCCGTCGCCTGGTCGATCGGCCACGCCTCCAACGACGAGTGCGACGACCTCGGCATGTCGGCCGCCCAGCGACTGGCCGCGCGACGGGCGCTCGACGGCCTCGGCATCCCCGTCGACCATGTGCTGCTCGACGGCAGCTGGGACTTCGTCGGAGGCGGCATCGCCACACCGATCGTGAAGGGCGACCAGCGCAGCCTGTCGATCGCCGCCGCCTCCGTCGTCGCCAAGGTCACCCGGGACCGCATCCTCCGGCAGGCCGCCACCCGGTACCCGGCCTACGCCTTCGCCGACAACAAGGGCTACCCGGCGCCGGCACACCGAGACGCCCTCGCCGCTCACGGTGCGACCGACTACCACCGGCGGTCCTGGTCGTTCATGGAAGGGCTCCCCGCCCCGACCGACCCTGTGTGACCCGTTCCTGACGGGCCTCGCTAGGTTTGTCGCCCGTGCAACGGGTCACCCGCCTGCTGGCCGTCTTCATCGCCTGGACCATCGTGGTCTGGGCCGGACGCGTCCGGAACGTCATCGCCGACGACGACCTGACCGCCATCGACCGCTCGTGGCGCATCTTCGTGGCCGGCGTCTTCCTCGGCTTCGCCGGACTGTCCATCGCGGTGGTCGCCGGCTGGTGGAAACGCCACCCGGTCGGTTCCACCCGGCTCATCGCCATCTTCTGCCTCTGGACGGCGGCCTTCTGGGCGGTGCGCTGGTTCGGCATGGCGTTCGGCGACCACGAGCTGAACTTCAAGCTGGTCCACTCGGCGCTGGCACTCGTCTCGATCGTCCTGGCGTTGCGGCTCCACCGACTCGACCGCGATGCTGCCCGCTCCAGGGCTCCCTCGCCTTCCTCCCACGACGGACGGGGCGACCTCGTCCACGACGGCTAGCCTGCGCCGCCATGGGCCAGCCGATCACCGTCGTCGAGAAGCCGTCGTCCCGTGCGGGCATCGTGCGCTACGAGATCAACCGCAGCCTCACCGGCATGGGCCACGAGCGCTACACGGCCGATGAAGAGGTCCTGGGTGACGCCCCGGCCGACGAGTTGGCCCGCCGCCTGTTCGCCCGCGGTGGCATCGCCGGCGTGCACGTCAACGCCAACATGGTCACCGTCGAGTTGTCCGCCCCCGGCACCGAAGGAATCTTCGAAGTGATCGCCGACCTCCACCTGTACTACGTCGAGGGCGTCGAGGTGCCCACCGAGGAGGACTTCGCCACCGAGGCGGAGTGAGCGCACTGCCCGACGAGGCCTCCGGCGACGCAGAGGTCGGCGTCGGACCCCACCCCGAACCCCGGCCGGACGATCCGCGCCTCGACCCCGACCTGCTCGCCGACGGCGACCGGCGCAACGTGGTCGACCGCTACCGCTACTGGAAGGTCGAGGCGATCGTCGCCGACCTCGACACCCGCCGGCACCCGTTCCACGTGGCCATCGAGAACTGGGAACACGACCTCAACATCGGCACGGTCGTGCGCAACGCCAATGCGTTCCTCGCCGCCGCCGTGCACATCGTCGGGCGACGGCGCTGGAACCGGCGGGGGGCGATGGTCACCGACCGCTACCAGCACGTCCACCACCACGCCACGATCGACGACCTGCTGGCCTGGGCGGCGGGGGAGGGCCTGCCGATCGTCGGGATCGACAACCTCCCGGGTGCGGTGCCGCTCGAGGACGCCGACCTGCCCGAACGCTGTGTGCTGCTGTTCGGCCAGGAGGGCCCGGGCCTGTCGCCGGCGGCCCGTTCGGCGGCCTCGCTGGTGTGCTCGATCCCGCAGTACGGCTCCACCCGGTCGATCAACGCCGGGGTTGCCTCGGGCATCGCCATGTACGCCTGGGTCCGGACCCACGCCGGACCGCCGCCAGCCGGCGGCTGATCCGCCGGGCGGCGCTGCCCGCTTGCCAGCATCGAACATATGTTCGATACTGAAGGGATGGCCCGATCCGTTTCCCTCCCCGCCGGCCTGCCGGACGAGGCGTTCACTCCCGCCCCCCCCCCCCCCCCCCCCCCCCCCCCCC
>CAJXIS010000379.1 GCA_913054115.1 uncultured Acidimicrobiaceae bacterium
ACGTCGAGGCGTCCGGTCTGTGCGACGGCGGCGGCGACGACGGCCCCGACCTGGTCGGCGTCCCGAATGTCGGCGGCGACGAAGGTGGCCCGGCGCGAGCCGTCGGTCGATGTGACGGGCTGGTCGGGCGCTCTACGGGCGCAGGTGACCACGTCGGCGCCGGCGTCGAGGAACGTGCGGCAGATGACCCGACCCAGCCCACGGGTGCCGCCGGTGACGAGCACGGTCTGCCCGCTGAAGTCGAGGGCGGCGGCTGGATCGACGGGGGAGTCCACGACGGGCACGCTAGCCCCGGACCCCTTCCCGGCAGGGAGACGGGAGCGTCGCCGAGCGTCCGGGGGGGGCCGACGGTCCTGACGACCGGGTGACCACGTTCACTTTCTGACTGTCCGTCAGGTTCGTTGCCGGGGACCCGGCTCGCCTACCATCGGCGGCGTGCCCGACAAGCGGATGACCGAGGACGAGGTGGTTGCCGAGCTCACGAGCGGCATGACCATCGGCATCGGCGGTTGGGGCTCCCGCCGCAAGCCCATGTCGCTGGTACGGGCCATCGCCCGCAGCGACCTCACCGACCTCACCATCGTCGCCTACGGCGGTCCCGACATCGGCCTGCTCTGCGCCACCGGCAAGGCCCGCAAGGTCGTCTACGGCTTCGTGTCGCTCGACACGATCCCGCTCGAGCCCCACTTCCGGGTGGCCCGCCAGACCGCCGCCGTCGAGTTCGCCGAGTTCGACGAGGGCGCCTTCTACCTGGGCCTGCTGGCCGCCGCCCACCGGGTGCCCTTCTACCCGACCCGGGCCGGCCTCGGCAGCGACATGCTGACCATGAACCCCGACCTCGCCACGGTCACGTCCCCGTACCCGGACGCCGACGGCAACCACGAGGAGTTCGTCGCCATCCCCGCCTTCGACATCGACGTGTCGCTGATCCACATGAACCGGGCCGACGCCGGTGGCAACGGCCAGTTCCTCGGCCCCGACCTCTACTTCGACGACCTCTTCGCCAAGGCGGCGAAGCGCACCTTCATGAGCTGCGAGAAGGTCGTGCCCACCGAGGACCTCCTCGACGAGGGCACCTTCCACACGCTCAAGATCCCACGCCTGTTCGTGGACGGCGTCGTCGAAGCCCCCCGGGGCGCCCACTTCACCGAGTGCCCGCCCGACTACGGCCGGGACGAGTCCTTCCAGCGCGAGTACGCCGCAACGGCGAAGGACCCCGAGGCCTGGGCGGCGTTCCGGGAGCGCTACGTCGACGCCCCCGGCCACGACGCCTACCTGGCGGCGGTCGACGCACGCGAGGGGAGCGGCTCATGAGCGCCCTCGCTCCGGCAACCCTCGACGAGATCTGCGCGGTCGCCATGGCGGAGGCATTCCGCGGCGACGGCGAGATTCTCTGCAACCCCATCGGCACCACGCCGATCATCGGCGGACGCCTGGCCCGGGCCACCTTCGAGCCCGACATGGTGATGACCGACGCCGTCTCGTTTCTGGCCGCCAACATCCTCCCCGTCGGAGACGATGACGCCCCCCGGCTGGTCGAGGCCTGGATGCCCTACCGGGACGTGTTCGACATCGTCTGGTCCGGGCGCCGCCACGTCGTGATGGGCGCAAGCCAGATCGACGCCCACGGCAACCAGAACCTGGCCGCCATCGGCGACTGGCGGCAGCCGAAGGCGCAGCTGCTGGGCCTGCGGGGCGCCCCCGGGAACCTCGTCAACCACGTCACCTCGTACTGGGTGCCCAACCACTCCACCCGGACGTTCGTGCCGACCGTCGACGTGGTGTCGGGGCCCGGCTACGACCGGGTGGCCGGACTCTCCCGGTTCATCCGGGACAACCACGAGATCCGCCGGGTCGTGTCGAACCTCGGCGTGTTCGACTTCGCCAACGACGAGCAGCGCATGCAGGTTGTTTCCGTGCACCCGGGCGTCACCGTCGACGAGGTGGTCGATGCCACAGGTTTCGAACTGCTCGTGCCCGACGAGGTGCCCGAGTCCCGGCTGCCGACCGACGAGGAACTGCGCCTCATCCGCGAGGTCATCGACCCCGACGGACTGCGCAAGGCCGAGTTCCGCTGAACCCCGTGAGCGACCCCCGAGCGTGCGGCCGGTGACCACCGTGGCCGACGACCCCCGGCTGCACACGCGGCTCTGCGACCTGGTCGGGGTGCGGTATCCGATCGTGCAGACCGGCATGGGCTGGGTGGCCGGGCCGCGGCTCGCCATCGCCACGGCCAACGCCGGCGGCCTCGGCATCCTCGCCG
>CAJXIS010000380.1 GCA_913054115.1 uncultured Acidimicrobiaceae bacterium
GGTCCTTCGCGCATTCCTGTCAGCACGGGGGGCGGGCATCGCCGGACGCCTGCTCGCTCGCACACACCGAACGCTCGCTTCCTCAGGCACCTGACACATTCCAGCACTGGCCGTCACCGGACTCGAGCGCGGTGTCTGTCGGGTTGTTCAGAGTCGGGTGATGGTCACCAGAGGTATGTCGTGGCCCGCTGCTGTGGAGGTGGCCGCCGGTGGTCGTCGAACGACGTTGCGGGTGCCGCGGGTTCGTCGTCGTATGGGGCGTCCGGCAGGTCGCTCAGGACCCGGGCTTCCGCTTGTACGCAGGCCACGGTCTGTCACCCTGCCGGGATGGCTTCTTCCACGCTCCCGGGTACATGCCTACGGACTTGTACGCAGAGCGCTCCGCCGATGTCCTCCACGCCTTGTCCTGGGCGGGTTTGGTGCTTCGCACCAACCTGATGAACGCCCAGACCTTCTTGAAGATCTTCACGATTCAGTTGCTCCCTCGGGGAGGACCGGGCCGGTACCCCGGGTACCAGCCTGCAGATTTCAAGGTTGATCTCAGCGCCGACTTTCTGGATTCGCCGTCGACGCCGATCCGCAGATCGACAGGTCTGGCGATTCGCACCGACCTGATGAACGCCCGGACGTTCTTGATGAACTGCACGACGCCTCCCGTCGATCGATTCCCTGAGGTTGCTCCTGAGTCGGTATTACCCCGTCTTGTCGCCGGGCGCCCGGCAGCAGGTCCTGATCGCCGGCGCCTGGATCGACGATCCAGCCGACGGTACTCAGATACAGGAGGGCCTGCGAGGGTGGGCCTGAAGGAAAGGGAGCGCTCAGCTCGTGCCGTTGGGGGCGAGCTTCCTGAGGGACTTCTGGCGCCAGTCCTCGGTGGTGTCGACGGCGTTGAAGGTGAAGCAGTGGATGCCCACGATGTCGAGTTCGTCGGCGACGGCGGCCAGCGGGGCGACCAGCTTGTTGGGGTTGTACCCGCCGGGGGAGAGCAGGCGGATCACCGAGGTCCGGTTCTTCTTGAGGTAGCGGGCCGAGTGGCCGATGCCGAGCCGGATCGAGATCGTCAGCAGCTTGGTCCGGTCGACCGCTCCGGGCACGCCGAGGTGGCAGGGGAGCGTCACGCCGGCGGCCCGACGGCGGGTCAGCCAGTCGCGGATCGTCCTGGCTTCGAAGCACATCTGTGTGGCCATGTAGCCCTCGAGCCCGGCCTCGGCGATCATCTCCTGCTTCTCGATCTGGGCGGCGACCAGTGCCTGCTCGGGGATGGTGGAGTGGCCGTCCGGGTAGGAGCCGATGCCGACCACGTCGATGTCGGGGCGACGATCGAGGAACGACCGCAGGAAGCCGGCGGCGTCGGTGAAGGGGCCACGCGGGTCGGCGTCGCCGCCGATCACGAACACCTTCCTGATGCCCTGATCGTTGACCCGCTGCACGATGCGGTCGACGTGTGCCTCGTCCTCGACCATGCGGGCTGCGAAGTGCGGGATCGTCGTGTGGCCCTGGTCGGCGAATGCGCCGCACAGGTCGAGCGTGTCGTCGATCGTCTTGGCGGGTGAGCAGGTCACCGAGACCGTCGAGTTCGCCGGCAGGAACGCCACTTGGTCGTGGACGTTCTTGAGCGGGATCAGCTCATAGGTCATGCCCTCGAGCAGTCGCCGATGCGTGGCCCTCTCCGCCTTCGAACGGACGGGACCTTTACGCGACGGGGTTGATGCGGGTGCATCGCTCATCGTGGCGCGACCTCCTTGTGGCGCCGTGGCCGGACGACGGGACGCCGTCGGGCCTATGGGTAGGACAGGTGGTTCGGCCGGTCGGTGGGGCCGACACGGCCGTCCGGTTCAGCTGAGGCCGACGATCTCGCCGTGCTCGTCGATGTCGATGCCGGCGGCTCCCGGCGTCTTGCCGAGTCCGGGCATCGTGCGCATGTCGCCGCAGATCGGGTACACGAAACCGGCACCGACCGAGGCCCGCACCTCGCGCACCGGAAGGGTCCAGCCGGTGGGTGCGCCCTTGAGGGCCGGGTTCGAAGAGAGCGAGAGGTGCGTCTTGGCGATGCAGACGGGCAGGTGGCCGAAGCCGTTGGCCTCGTAGGTGTCGATCTGCTTGTCGGCGGCCGGAGAGAACTCGACGCCGTCGGCGCCGTAGATCTTCTCGGCCACGGTGCGGATCTTGTCGCGCAGCGACATCTCGTCCGGGTACAGCACCTTGAAGTCGGACGGTTCGTCGGCGGCTTCGGCGACCGTCTCAGCCAACTCGGCGGCACCG
>CAJXIS010000381.1 GCA_913054115.1 uncultured Acidimicrobiaceae bacterium
GTCGCCGAAGCCGTCGTCGTCGGTGTCGGCGTCGTTGGGGTCGGTGCCCAGGGTGTCTTCGTCGCCGTCGATGAGTCCGTCGCCGTCGGAGTCGTCGATGCCCGGGTTGGTGCCGGCGGCCCGGGCGCGACGTCAGGTCTTCGAGCAGGCGTATGACATCGCGGTTGAACTCATCCGGCTGCGCGAGGAGCGCGGGCTGACCCAGGTCGAGTTGGCCGAGCGTTGCGGCATCGACCAGGCGGACATCAGCCGGATCGAGCGTGGCTCGACGAACCCCACCGTCCGGACCCTCCAACGGATCGCCGAACAACTCGACGCCGACCTGCAGTTGGTTCCTCGGGACGAATAGCTCCCGCATCGCGGATATTGGTCACATTGCCGCCCCGGGCGGGGGCGCCTCCCGTAGCGTTCTTCCGTGGCCATCCGTACCGACCTCCGCAACATCGCCGTCATCGCGCACGTCGACCACGGCAAGACGACGCTCGTCGATGCCCTGCTGCGCCAGTCGGGCGCCTTCTCCGCCCACGAAGAGCTCACCGAGCGGGTCATGGACTCCATGGACCTCGAGCGCGAGAAGGGCATCACGATCCTCGCCAAGAACACGGCGATCCAGCACGGCGACGTCAAGATCAACATCGTCGACACCCCCGGCCACGCCGACTTCGGCGGTGAGGTCGAGCGTGCGCTCAACATGGTCGACGGCGTGCTGCTGCTCATCGACGCCGCCGAGGGCCCCCGCCCCCAGACCCGGTTCGTGCTCCGCAAGGCACTCGAGGCCGGCCTTGCGGTCGTGGTCGTGGTCAACAAGATCGACCGCCCCGACGCCCGCCTCGACGCCGTCGTCGACGAGGTCTACGAACTGTTCCTCGACCTCGATGCCACCGAGGAGCAGATCGAGTTCCCGATCGTCTACACCGACGCCCGCGCCGGCACCGCCACGCTCGACCCGGCGATTCCCGGCACCGACCTCGGACCCTTCTTCGACATGGTGCTCGAGCACGTGCCGCCTCCCTCGTACGACGAAGATGCCCCGCTGCGGGCGCACGTCACTAACCTGGACGCCTCGCCGTACCTGGGCCGGATCGCCGTCTGCCGCATCATCAGCGGGACCCTGCGCCAGGGTGCCCCCGTCGCCTGGTGCCGCACCGACGGCTCGATCAGGCAGGCACGGATCGGCACGGTCACGATCACCGAGGCCCTGAACCAGGTCGAGGTCACCGAGGCCGGTCCCGGCGAGATCGCCTACGTTTCCGGGATCGAGGGCGTCACCATCGGCGAGACCCTCGCCGACCCCGAGGATCCCCGTCCGCTGCCCATCATCAGCGTCGACGAGCCGACGCTGTCCATGACGTTGGGGGTCAACACCTCGCCGGTCGCCGGCGACGACGGCTCCAAGCTGACCGCCCGCCAGGTCAAGGCCCGCCTCGACACCGAGCTCGTCGGCAACGTGTCGATCCGGGTGCTGCCCACCGAGCGCCCCGACACCTGGGAGGTCCAGGGCCGCGGCGAGCTCCAGCTGGCCGTGCTGGTCGAGACCATGCGCCGCGAAGGCTTCGAGCTCACCGTCGGCAAGCCGGCCGTCGTGCTGCGCGAGATCGACGGCAAGGTCCACGAGCCCACCGAGAGCCTCTCGATCGACGTCCCCGAAGAGCACGTCGGCGCCGTCACCCAGCTCCTCGGCGAACGCCGGGCACGCATGGTCGACATGGTCAACCACGGCACCGGCTGGGTGCGCCTCGACTACATCGTCGCCGCCAGGGCGCTCATCGGATTCCGCACCGAGTTCATGACCGAGACCCGTGGCTCCGGGATGCTCCACCACGTGTTCGAGGACTGGGAGCCGTGGATGGGCGAACTGCGCACCCGCCCGACGGGCACCGTCGTCGCCGACCGCACCGGAGCGGTCACCGCCTATGCCATCGCCGGCATCCAGGAGCGGGCCAGCCTCTTCGTCGGTCCGACCGACAAGGTCTACGCCGGGATGATCGTCGGCGAGAACCCCCGGTCCGAGGACATGGACGTCAACATCTGCCGTGAGAAGAAGCTCACCAACGTGCGTGCGTCGTCGTCCGACGACACCATCCGCCTCACGCCGCCCCGCCGCCTGTCGCTCGAGCAGGCGCTCGAGTTCATCACCGACGACGAGTGCGTCGAGGTCACCCCGGGCGCCGTGCGGCTCCGCAAGGTCACGCTCGACGCCGGCGAACGGGCCCGCAACCTCAAGCGCCTCAAGAACGCCAGGGTCTGACGCACACCCGG
>CAJXIS010000382.1 GCA_913054115.1 uncultured Acidimicrobiaceae bacterium
CGAGGCGCCCTGGCACCCCGGCCTCACCGTCGACCGGCCCGCCGACGTGGTCCTCGAGACGTCGGGCGCCCGAACCGCCGCCGAGGCCTGCCTCGGCCAGCTGGCCGGTTGCGGCCGGCTCGTGCTGGTCGGCACCGGCCTCGACTTCCCGCGCCTCGACACCGGCCGGATCATCCTCAACGAACTGGTCGTGACCGGCGCCTACAACTACGACGACGACGGCTTCGCTGCGGCACTCGACCTGATCGGCTCCGGCTCGCTCCCCCTCGACCTGCTCCTGGAACCCGGCACCATCGGACTCGACGGGCTGCTCGACACCATGGTCCGGTTGCGCGCCGGCGAGGTGGCCGGGAAGGTCCTGGTGCGCCCCGGTGCCTAGGATCGGGATCCCCGAACACGGAGGCTGAACGCAGTGGCCATCCTCGACCGCACCGAGTTTCCCGGACCGAATCGCATCAACCACGTGGCGATCAGCGTGCCCGCCGACCTCCTCGACGAGCAGGGCCGCTCCGACCTGGTCGGCTTCTTCGGCGAGGTCTTCGGCTGGCACGAGCTGCCAACGATGACCGTCGACCGCAAGCGGCTGATCTTCTCGCTGTTCTCCCACGACCGGTTCGTGTTCCTGATCGCCGACGATCCGCCCATGGCATGCCCACCCGGGCTCCCCGGCGACCACTTCGGCGTCCAGGTCGACCGCCTCGAAGAGCTCGAGACCGTGGTCGCCAGGGCCGAGGAGTTCCGCGCACGCGACGGGCGGGTCGAGATCCACCCCTACGAGATCGAGGACCACGGCGTGCTCAAGCTGCACAACGTCTACGTGCGGTTCCTGCTGCCGATGTCGGTCGAGGTGCAGTACTTCGAACTGCTCGACGCCTGATTCGGGAGAGCGCCCCCTCAACTGATTCGGGAGAGCGCCCCCTCAGCTGCGGGGCACGTCCTTCCAGGGGATGTCCTTGTCGCTGCGCGGCTCCCTCGGCAGCCCCAGGGAGCGCTCGCCCAGGTTGTTCTTCTGGACCTCGGTCGTGCCGCCTCCGATCGAGATCGTGTAGCGGTTGATGACCTCGGCCTGGACCCATCGACAGATCCGGTCATCGTCGGTCGGGGAGGCCATCCCGGCGGGTCCGGCGATGGTGGCCGCCACCTGCCCGGTGTGGATCTTCGAGTCGGTGACGAACACCTTCATCAGCGCCGGGTCGAACGGTGGCGGTCCGCCCTGTCGGGAGATGTCGCGCATGCGCCGGCCCATCAGCCCCGCGATCCGCTCGCGGCTGTAGGCGCGGGCCAGCTCCTGTCGGACGACGAGATCGGCCTGGCGGCCGAACAGCCGTGCCAGGTCGATCAGGCGGTCGGACGTGCGCCGCCCGGCGCCGGAGCCCCCGATGAACGACGCCTCGTTGGCGAGCACCATGCGGGCCGGACCCCAACCGCCGTGGAGGTCGCCCACGAGGTTGGCGGCCGGGATGCGCACCCCGTCGAGAAACACCTCGTTGAAGTGCGCCGAGCCGTTGGCCTGCACCAGCGGGCGGACCTCGACCCCGGGGCTCGACATGTCGAGCAGCAGGAAGCTGATGCCCCGGTGCTTGGGGGCTTCGGGGTCGGTGCGGACCAGCAGAAACCCCCATTCGCAGAACTGCGCCGACGAGTTCCAGACCTTCTGTCCGTCGACCACGAACTCGTCGCCGTCGAGGACCGCCCGTGTGGCCAGCCCCGCCAGGTCCGAACCCGCCCCCGGCTCGCTGAACAGCTGGCACCACACCTCGTCGGCCCGCAACATGGGCGGCAGGAAGCGCCGCTTCTGATCCTCGGTGCCGAGGGCCAGCAGCGTCGGGCCGAGCATCGCCATCGATGCCCTCACGAAGCCGGCGTTGGATCCGAACCGGGCCGACTCCTCGGCGAAGATGCGGGACGCCCACGCCTCGGCGCCGTGGCCGCCGTACTCGGTCGGCCAGGTGAGCCCGGCCCAGCCGTGGTCCGCCATGGTCCGCTGCCATGCCCGGCACTTCTCGAAGTGGGCCAACGCCTCGGCGTCGTCGGGGAAGCCCATGACCTCCCACGGGTCGGTCTCGGCACGGGGTTCGGCATGGGCCTCGAGGAACGCCAGCGCCTCGGCACGGAAGGCGGCCCGCTCGGGGGATTCGTTCTGTTCACGAAGCGTGTCGTCGGGGGTGGCCATCGGGGCCGACCCTACCGGCGGCCCCACGACGGCCCGGACCGGCTGGGCGTCCGGCCTCCCCCTAGAGTCCGGTCA
>CAJXIS010000383.1 GCA_913054115.1 uncultured Acidimicrobiaceae bacterium
AGCCGCTGCGGTGCCTCATCGAGGCCGACCGGCTCTCGTCGGTGGTGCTCTGGGGTCCACCCGGTACCGGCAAGACCTCCTTGGCCCGGCTGATCGCCCGCGTCACCGCCAAGGAGTTCGTGGAACTCTCGGCGGTGAACGCCAGCGTCAAGGACGTACGCGAGGTCATGGCGGCCGCCAAGGCCCGACTCGGCGAACGCGACGTCGGCACGATCCTGTTCCTCGACGAGGTCCACCGCTTCAACAAGGCCCAGCAGGACGCCCTGCTGCCGTCCGTGGAGTCCGGGCTGCTCGTGCTCATCGGCGCCACGACCGAGAACCCGTACTTCGAGGTCAACCCGCCCCTCCTGTCACGGTCGACGCTGTTCCGCCTCGAACCCCTCGATGTCGGGGCCACGCTCCAGTTGCTGCGACGAGGACTCGACGCCGAGCAGGCGAGCGCCACAGACGAGGCACTGCAGATGTTGGCCGACCGGTCCGCCGGGGACGGTCGCCTCGCCCTGACCAGCCTCGAGGTCGCCGTCGCACTTGCCGTCGGCCGGGACGACGCCACGCTCACGATCGACGACATCGAGGCCGCGCTCGGCACCAAGGCGGTCCGCTACGGCCGGGACGAGCACTACGACGTCATCAGCGCCTTCATCAAGAGCATCCGGGGCTCCGATCCGGACGCCGGGCTCTACTGGCTGGCCCGCATGCTCGAAGCGGGGGAGGACGCCCGGTTCATCGCCCGCCGGCTCGTCGTCCTTGCGAGCGAGGACATCGGCATGGCCGACCCCATGGCACTGGTCGTCGCCGACGCAGCTGCCCGTGCCGTCGAGTTCGTGGGACTGCCCGAGGTGCGCCTCAACCTGGCGCAGGCGGTCGTCCACCTGGCGACCGCCCCCAAGTCGAACCGGGTCTACCGCGCTCTCGGCGCAGCAGCAGCAGATGCCCGCGCGCCGGGCACCGGCCTGGTTCCCCCACACCTGCGCGACGCCCACTACAAGGGTGCGGCCGGGCTGGGCCATGGGGAGGGCTACGACTATCCGCACGACGATCCGAGGGGCTGGGTCGAGCAGGCACACCGCCCCGAGGAGGTGGAGGGAAACGTGTACTACGAGCCGTCGCCCCACGGGTTCGAGGCAGAGGTGGCCCGCCGCATCGCCGAACGATCCGGTCCGGAGGAGTCCCTGTGAGCGTCGAGTGGGCCGCCCTGCTCGTGGCCGTGGCGTTCCTCGGGTTGCTGGTCGTGGCCGTCGTTCGACTGGGTCGGATGCTCCGCGACCTGCACGCAGTGGTCGATGCACTGCACCGCGAGGCGGTTCCGCTGATTGCCGACATGCACCGGATGGTCGAACGGACGGCCGGCGACCTCGACCGGGTCGAGGACCTCCTCGACAGCGCCGAGGGTCTGCGCGAGTCGGCGGGAAAGATCGGTGCCACGATCGAGACCGCTGCGACCCTCACGTCGTCGCCGCTCCTGCGCCTGGCCGGCCTCGCCGCCGGTCTGCGTCGGCGCAGGCCCAATTCCTGACCCGAGCCAGGAATGGCCCACCGGTAGGCTGACCCGATCATGCCTGAGCCATCTGCCACCGCACGCGGCGTCCGCCGGGCGTTCGTGGACTTCTTCGCCGGCCACGGGCACCACCACGAGCCCTCGGCCAGCCTGATCCCGCACGATCCGACGCTGCTGTTCACCGTGGCGGGGATGGTGCCGTTCAAGCCGTACTTCGTCGGCGAGCAGCCACCGCCGTGGGACCGGGCCGTCACCGTCCAGAAATGCGTCCGGGCGGGCGGCAAGCACAACGATCTCGACGAGGTGGGCCGCACCAGCCGGCATCTCACCTTCTTCGAGATGATGGGCAACTTCAGCTTCGGCGACTACTTCAAGTCCGATGCCTGCGCCTTCGCCTGGGACTTCGTCACCACGCACCTCGGACTCGACCCCGAGCGCGTCTGGGTCACGGTCCATGTCAGCGACGACGAGGCCGAGGCCATCTGGCGGGACGAGGTCGGCGTGCCGGCCGAGCGCATCCAACGGCTCGACGAGGACAACTACTGGCGCATGGCCGACACCGGCCCCTGTGGTCCCTGTTCGGAGATCTTCTGGGACAAGGGCCCGGAGTTCGGAGCCGACGGCGGACCGGCGCACGGCGACGCCGAGCGCTTCATCGAGATCTGGAACCTCGTGTTCATGCAGTTCGAGCAGCACGAGGACGGCTCGATGACGCCGCTGCCGAAGCACACGATGGACACCG
>CAJXIS010000384.1 GCA_913054115.1 uncultured Acidimicrobiaceae bacterium
GGGCTGCGGCCCCCCTCGGGGAAGATCAGCAGGCTCCAGCCGTCGCCGATGAGGCCGGTGGCGAGCGACGCCGACTGGCGTCCCACCTTGGTGCGCTCGATCGGGATGGCGCCCATGGCCAGGGCGGCGATCGATCCGCCGATCCGGGTGCGGAAGAAGTAGTCGGCTGCGGCCCCGACCACCAGCCGGTGCCGCCACGGATCTGGCACCGTCGTCAGCAGCAGCGGCGTGTCGGCGTGGCTGTGGTGGTTGGCGGCGAAGATCAACGGGCCGTCGAGGCGTTCGAGACGGTCGAGCCCCTTGACGGCCGGCGAGGCGATGACCGACATGACCGGCCGCATCACGCCCTCGACCAGCGCCAGGCGGGCCACCCGTGCCGGCTGCGAGCGGGCCCAGTCGGTGTCGAAGTCGGTGCCGGTGCGCCGCACGGGCGGTGGTGGCTCGACGCCGTTCGGCACCGGCGCAGCGCGCAGCGGGAAGCCCAGTCGGGCCACCCGTGACCGTGCCTTCGCCACCTGCAGCCGAACGTGGTTCACCGGCGCTCCTGCACCAGAAGCGCCGTCTGCACCAGCTGCACCGTCTGCACCAGCAGCACCATCTGCACCAGAAGCACAACCCGTACCAAGCCCCTCACGACGATCAACTCACGTCCGCCATGAAGATCGGCGGGTTCTTGACGTGGGTGATGGTCGGCTGCGGTCCGACCACGTCGGTCGCCATCTCGAGGGCGTCCTGAAGCGTCGATGCCGGCTGGAAGCCCATGCGCCGCACGGCGGCGACGTCGCCGCCGACCACGATGACCCGTCCGAGGTGCTGCAGGGCGTGCGCCCCCCAGTACCACATGTAGAAGGGGTGGGCGCCGTGGTAGGCGTACGAGGTGCGGTACAGGTGGATGTACCACTCGTCTTCGGCGAACTGCTTCTCCCACTTCTTCTCGATCTCGGCCGGGTCGGTGGTGTCGGTCAGGACCTGTTCGAAGAAGTCGATGTAGCTGGGGTGGTGGACGGGGTGGAACTCCCAAGGCGTGGGGTGCCCCATGATCAGCACGCCGCCCTCCCGCACCAGCGGCTTCCCCCGGTACAGGTTGAAGAAGTAGCCCAGCCCGAGGCACATCACGAGGATCGGGTTCATGATCGAGTTGACGTTGTAGGGGCAGATGTAGGGGAGCCCCATGGTGAGCACGTCGGTCTGTCCCTCGACGGGCACGAGTTGCTGCTTGTAGACGTTGGCCGTGGTCACCTCGTGGACGGCCTCGACCTCGCCGGCCTGCACCGAGGTGAGTTCGTAGGGCGCCAGCCACGACGAGAACGCCTTGCGCCTGGCCTTCGCCGGCATGAGCTTGAGGCCCTGCTGCATGGCGAGGAACCCCACCCGGTCCTTCGGCGACCACTCCCACTCGCGCTTCTGGAGCATCGACATCGGGCCCTCGCGGCCGAACGTGTTGTTGTTGACGGTGGTCTCGATCTGGAAGATCTTGACGTCGGCGTCCCGGAGCACCTTGCCCATCCGCCAGTTCGAGGCGTGCAGGGCCGAGTTCTCCTGGTCCATGAAGGAGCGGGAGTTGAGCATGGTGTGGACGTTGTGGTGGTGGCGCAGGCTGGTGTAGCCGGACAGGCCGGTGGCGGTGCTCTTGTGGCCGCCGTCCATGGCCACGAGGTTGATGTTGACGTACACGACGAGGTCGCTCTCGGCGGCCCGCTTGCTGAACTGGACGTCCTCGCCGTGGGGGGTCTGGCCGAGCACCACCATGCCGTCGGGGTCTTCGGCATCGTGGTTGTAGAGGCGGCCCGAGGGTGCGAAGGCGTCGTAGACGCGGTCGCCGACGGCGTGGCGCAGCTCGTCCTCGGTCATGCGTCGGTGGATGGCGAGCGCTGCGATCAGGTGGACATCATCGACGCCGGCTTCGGCGGCCAGGTCGAGGACCGCCTCGATGACCCGTTGGCGGATGTCGGGTCGGCGCATCGGCGGCAGCGGCAGCGAGATGTCGTCGAAGGCGATGGTGAGCTTCATGTCCGGGTGGAGCAGTGCCGGCAGTGGCTCGGAGTCGCCGAGCGGGTTGAGGAGTGCGTGGCGGATGGCGCCGTCGGGGTCGGCGAGGCCTTCGAGTGGTTCGGCCGGGTAGATCACCCGGGTGCGGTCGGCCGGCAGCTTCTCGAGTCGGAAGCCCTCGCCGTGGTGGAACACGATCGGCGGGCTGCTGCGGTCGACGTCGAGGACGAAGCCGGGTC
>CAJXIS010000385.1 GCA_913054115.1 uncultured Acidimicrobiaceae bacterium
AGGCCGGTGCTTGCCGCCAAAAAACCAAGGTCTCCCATGGCACCGGCCAGACCAGAGCGACCGGAGCGTCCATGGCGCCGCCTGGACCAGAGCGACCGGAGCGTCCGGGGCGCCGCCTGGACCAGAGCTACCGGAGCGTCCGGGGCTTGTTGGTCGGAGCTGGGCGATGGCCGCCGTTGGCTTGTTGGTCGGTGCTGGGCGATGGCTGCCCGGGGCTTGTTGGTCGGAGCCGGGCGACGGCCGCCCGCGCTTGCCAGCACGTAGGGTTTCCGCGTGCGTGGCGTGTTGACGGCGGCGGTGTTCCTGTCGAGTGTGTTTTTGCTGGGGGTTCTCGCCGGATGTGGCGGCGAGGACGAACAGACCGTCCCTACGACGATCCCGACGTGGACGGCGCCGAGTTCGTCAGCGCCCTCGAGTACCTCGACGGCACCGGCCTCTTCCACGACATCGACGTCGACATCCACCACCTCAACGCTGCCGCCGTTGCGTTCGGCGACGCTGCTGTTCACGGGCGATCTCATCCCGCACTCGCCGGTGGTGGCAGCGGCGGGGCGCATGGCCGTCGAGGCCGGTGGATCGCGCTCCCATGACTTCCGGCCCCTGTTCGCCGACGTGGCCGACCGGATCGCCGCCGCCGACCTCGCCTTCTGCCACCTCGAGACTCCCCTGACGGACGACCGGTCCGCGATCTCGGGCTTTCCCCGCTTCAACGGGCCGGCCAGCCTCGCCGATGACCTCGTCGACATCGGATACGACGCCTGCTCCACGGCCTCGAACCATTCCCTCGACAAGGGCTGGATGGGGGTGCTGGCGACGCTGGCCGTCCTGGATGTGGCTGATCTGGCGCAATCGGGCATGGCGGCCAGTGAGGCAGAGGCGTCCGAACCGCTGCTCCTCGATGCCGCAGGGATCACCGTCGGGTTCGTGTCCGCCACATTCGGAACCAACGGGCTGCCCCGGCCCGAGGCGACGCCATGGATCGTGACCGACCTCGACGTCGATGCGCTGCTGGCATCGGCCCGGCGCGCCCGGGGGGCCGGCGCGGAGTTCGTGGTGCTGGGCCTGCACTGGGGTGCCGAATACCGCACGTCGCCGACCGCCCTCCAGCGTGAACAGGCAGAGGCGCTGCTGGCCGATCCGGACATCGACCTGATCGTCGGCCACCACGCCCACGTCGTGCAGCCCGTCGGCCTGGTGGGGGAGGAGTTCGTCGTCTTCGGCCTCGGGAACTTTCTCACCAACCAGTCGGCCTCCTGCTGTGCGGTGGGGACGCAGGACGGCGTCATCGTCGAGGTCGAACTGCAGGAGGTAAGGGGAGCGGCCGGTGAACCAGCAAGCGGGTCGACGATCGTCGCCAGCGGCATCACCGTGACGCCGACCCGGGTCGACCGCTCCGACGACCACCGGATCGTGGACGTGCCGGCCGCCATTGCAGCGTCGGTGGCCGCCGATGAGGCACCGGACGCCGACCTCATGGCCTCCTGGTACCGGACCGCCGAGCGGATCCTCGCTGACGAGCTCCCTGCCGATCTGCTGACGGTGCGAATGGAGTGAGTCGGCCAGGAGCGCGGGAGTGCGTGGGCCAGGAGTGCGGGAGCCAGGAGAGTCGAGGCCAGGAGCGCGGGGGCGCATGGGCCGGGGGCCGGTGTGCGCGGGCGCGCGGCCGGGAGCGCGGCGGCGCGTGGGCTAAGAGCGGGGGGCCGGGAGCGTGTGGGCGCGTGGGCCTGGGGCCGGGAGTGCGTGGGCGCGTGGGCCAGGAGCGTCGAGGCCAGGAGTGCGTGAGTGCGGGGGCCTGGGGCCGGAGTGCGCGGGCGCGCTGGTGCGGGGCCGGGAGCGTGTGGACCAGGCGTGCGGCCGTAGCGTGGGTTCATGACCGCGACCCCCGAACCCCGGGTGTTTTCGTTCCCGCATCCCGTCGACGAGGTCAGCGCACGGCTCGTGGCGACGGGGGTGGTCGCCCAGGTGGTCCTGTACCTCGTCACCGGCTGGGACGTGCTGCTCGTGATCCTGGCCTACGGGTTCGTCGCCCGTGTGCTCACCGGACCCACGCTCAGCCCGCTGGGCCGGTTCGTCACCGAAGTCGTCCGACCCCGGCTGTCGGTCGAGCCCCGGGAGGTGCCCGGTCCACCGAAGCGCTTCGCCCAGGCCGTCGGTGCCGTGCTCGCGACAGCCGCCACGATCGCCGCCCTCGGGTTCGGCGCCAGTGG
>CAJXIS010000386.1 GCA_913054115.1 uncultured Acidimicrobiaceae bacterium
CCCTGCGCCCTGCACCCTGCACCCTGCACCCTGCACCCTGCACCTCGTGCCTCGTGCCTCGCGCTCCGTGCTCCGTGCCGTCAAGCCCTCATTTCCCCGCGCCCCAGGCCCCACCCCCGCGCCGTCGGCAGCCCACGCTTTGAGCCCAAGCCTCCGCCGGTAGCCTCGGCACCGGGACAGCGGCGTCCTGGGCGCTGCCTCCTGATCCTGCAGACCAGGTCCCACGCATCCATCCTGCCCATCCCTCCGAAACAGGAGCTTCCCCCTAGCCGATGCCAGTCGCCGCCAGTACTCCGATCGAACTCATCCAGGGCGTCTACGCCACCCTCGACGAGCGCATAGCGACGGGCCGGGCGCACTTCGGCCGGGCACTGACGCTGTCCGAGAAGATCCTCGTCAACCACCTCGACGACCCGTCGAACACCGACCTCGAGCGCGGTGAGTCGTACGTCGACATGCGGCCCGATCGTGTGGCCATGCAGGACGCCACCGCCCAGATGGCGTGGCTGCAGTTCATGACCGCCGGCCTCGACGCGGTCCAGGTCCCCACAACCACGCACTGCGACCACCTCATCCAGGCACGCGACGACGCCAAGCTCGACCTCCAGGCAGCCGTCGACGGCAACGCCGAGGTCTACGACTTCCTCGAGTCCGTGTGCGCCCGCTATGGCGCCGGCTTCTGGAAGCCCGGCTCGGGCATCATCCACCACGTCGTGCTCGAGCAGTACGCCTTCCCCGGCGGGATGATGATCGGCACCGACAGCCACACCCCGAACGCCGGCGGCCTCAGCATGGTCGCCATCGGCGTGGGCGGCGCCGACGCCGTCGACGTCATGACCGGATTCCCGTGGAACTTCAAGTGGCCCCGACTCATCGGAGTCCACCTCACCGGCGAACTCAACGGCTGGACCGCCCCGAAGGACGTCATCCTCAAGGTCGCCCAGATCCTCACCGTGAAGGGCGGCACCGGTGCCATCGTCGAGTACTTCGGGCCCGGCGCCCGCAGCCTCTCCGCCACCGGCAAGGGCACCATCTGCAACATGGGTGCCGAGATCGGCGCCACCACGTCGCTGTTCGGCTACGACGACGCCGTCGGCCGCTACCTCAAGGCCACCGGCCGCGAGGCCGTCGCCGATGCCGCCGACGCCGTCGCCCACCACCTACGGGCCGACGACGAGGTCGAGGCCAACCCCGGCGACTACTTCGACCAGGTCATCGAGATCGACCTCTCGACCCTGTCACCGCACATCAACGGCCCCCACACCCCCGACCTTTCCCGACCCGTCGCCGACCTGGGCGCCGAAGCCCGAGCCAACGGTTGGCCGATGGAGGTCAGCGCCGGCCTGATCGGGTCCTGCACCAACTCCTCGTACGAGGACATCACAAGGGCGGCCGGCATCGCCCGCGACGCCATCGCCAAGGGCATCTCCTGCAAGGTGCCGCTGCTCATCACACCCGGCTCAGAGCAGGTACGCGCCACCATCGAACGCGACGGCCTGCTCGCCGACTTCGAGGCGCTGGGCGCCACCGTGCTGGCCAACGCCTGCGGACCCTGCATCGGCCAGTGGGACCGCCAGGACGTCGAGGACGGTGTCCCCAACTCGATCGTCACCAGCTACAACCGCAACTTCCCCAGGCGCAACGACGGCTACGCCAGCACGCATGCCTTCGTGACCTCGCCCGAGACGGTCATCGCCCTCACGCTGGCCGGCCGCCTCGACTTCGACCCGGCCAACGACACGATCCTCAACGACGCCGGCGAGGCGGTGCGCCTCAGCATCGGTGCCGGCGAGGAGCTCCCGGCCCTGGGCTTCGACCCTGGCGCCGACACCTTCCTGGCTCCACCCGCGGACGGCAGCGGCATCGAGGTCGTGGTGTCGCCCACCAGCGAGCGCCTCCAGATGCTCACGCCGTTCCCCGCATGGGACGGCGAGGACCTCACCGACCTGCCCGTGCTGGTCAAGGCCCGGGGCAAGTGCACCACCGACCACATCTCGATGGCCGGCCCCTGGCTGCGCTACCGCGGCCACCTCGAGAACATCTCGGGCAACGTCTACATGGGCGTCGTCAACGCCCACGGCGGCGAGGTCGGCATCGGCCTCGACACCACCGACGGCGAGCGCCGCCCCTACCCCGAGATCGCCAGGCGCTACCACGAGGCCGGCATCGCCTGGGTCGCCATCGGCGACGAGAACATGGG
>CAJXIS010000387.1 GCA_913054115.1 uncultured Acidimicrobiaceae bacterium
GCGCCTCGATGATCTCGGTGGTGCGGACCTTGGGTGCCCCGGTGATCGAGGCGGCAGGGAAGAGGGCGTCGAAGACCCCGCAGAGTCCGGCATCCGAGTCGGCGACGACGGTGGAGGTCATGGTGTGGAGCGTCGGGTAGGTCTCGACCGTGTACAGGGCCGGAACCTGCACCGAGCCCGAATCGGCGATGCGGCTCAGGTCGTTGCGGACCATGTCGACGATCATCGTGTTCTCGGCCAGGTCCTTCTCGGAGCGGGACAGGTGCAGTGCCGCAAGGGCGTCCCATGCGGGGTCCGGATGGCGCCCGATCGTCCCCTTCATCGGCTTCGAGACGAGCCGCCGGCCCTGCTTCCGGACGAACAACTCGGGTGAGGCGGAGCACACCGCCCGGTCGCCGAGGTCGAGGTAGGCGGCATGGTCCGCCTGCTGTGCCCGGACCAGGTCGGCGAACAGCCCGAGCGGGTCGCCGCTGAACGGCGAGCGCAGCCGGATCGTGTAGTTCACCTGGTAGGTCTCGCCGGCGGCGATCAGTTCCCGGATGGTCCTGACCGAGGTCAGGTAGGCGGGATGCGAGCGATTCGGCACCCAGGGCCCGACGTGGTAGCCGCCGCTTGCCCCGGGCCTTGTCGCCGGCAGCGGCGCATCGAACACGCCGAACGAGACCAGCGGCACCCGACGTATCCGGGCGGCGCGGATTGCCTCGTCGAAGGCCGGCCCGGCGTCGTAGGAGACCATGCCGACGACCCAGCGCCCCGAGGCGGCGGCCCGTTCGGCGGCACGCATGGCGTCGGGGACGTCGCGCAGCTCGTCGGCGACGATCGTGTCGATGGGGGTATCGAACGCCACCCACTGCCGCTTGCCGCCCAGCGGGTACTGGAGGAGCGCCCGGCGGACGCCTGCCCTGGTCACGGAAGCATCCTGCCGGAGGCCGGAATGGCGGTGGCCACGGGGCAGGAGGTCCCGGTCACGACCCCGGCGCCTCCCCGGGGCCCTGCTCACGGTCGAGTCGGCGAACGAAGATTCCGGAACGGGGCTTGGGTTCGAAATAGGAGGACTTGGGTGGCATCAGGTCGCCGTCGTCGGCGACGTCCATGAGCTCGGTGACCGAGGTGTGGTACAGCACGAAGCCGACCCGGTTGTCCTCGTCGCAGCGCTCGACCAGGGCGTCGACGCCGACGGGGTCGGGCACGTAGTCGATCATCGGGTCGCTGCCCGGGTCGATGACACCGAAGACGGGTCCCAGGATGCCGTCCTGGAGTCGTGAGACGTCGAGGGCGTCCACGGCACGGTCACCTGCGGGCGGGGGAAGTTCGAGGGTGTACCAGTCGCCGGCCAGGTAGACGCCGACCGAGCCAGGGGACCGTGGACGCGCCGCGTCGGCGTCGTCGACGCGCGTGAGGGGGCCGCTGGCCCCGAGTGCCTCGAGCAGCTCGTCGGCCCTGCGGCCGGAGCGGTCGCCGACCCGTCGATGGAACGGGAGGACGAGCAGCTGCTCGTCGGCGAACAGCACGGCCTGGATCCACTCGAGGGGTCCGTCCCCGGGTCGGTCCGGAACCCGGGACCGGGCGTCGACGGCCGCAGCCAGGCGATGGTGGCCGTCGGTCACATAGAGGGTGCGGCGTCCGAAGGCTGCGATGAGGGCGGCGGCGTCGTCGCCGCCGACCGCCCAGACCGTCTGGTCGACGCCCTCGTGGTGTGAGTCGAGCACCGGTGGCTGTTCGCAGCAGCTGGCGATAGCTGCCTCGAGATCTTCGTCCGAACGGAACGTCAGCGAGATGGGGCTCGATGAGGCGCCGACCGTGAGCAGGTGCCGGGCCAGCAGGTCGGTTCGACCGGGCCGTACCGCCTCGTGGCGCAGGATCCGTCGGTCGCCGTCCTCGGTGACCGGCACGAGGCCCATGATCCCCGTCTGGACATGGCGACCCTCCGACGTGTCGATCCCCATGCGGTACAGGAACAGCACCGGCTCGTCGTGGCACCGGTAGGCCCCGGCGTCGTAGAGCCGGTGCATCGATGCGGCGCAGTAGTCGATCAGCCCGTCGATGTCGTCACGCTGCTCCGGCGGGACGTCTTCCTGCGAGCGGGTGACGTGGAGGAAGCTGTACGGGTTCTCGGCGGCCATGGCCGAGCGCTGCGCCGGGGTGTAGGCGTCGTACGGGCCGGAGATGACCCGGTCG
>CAJXIS010000388.1 GCA_913054115.1 uncultured Acidimicrobiaceae bacterium
GACTACCGGGCTCGGCGCAGGTGTGGGTTGGTGGCGCGTGACGCTGGGATTCATGTGGTTCTCCCTTGCGACGTCTGGGTGGTCCATCGATCGAGCCGGTCGCGCACCGCTTTCGCCGAGGACGGGGTCCAGGTTCGGAAGCCGACGCCGGCGTCCATGCCGAGCTCGCCCCTCTCGACCTTCTCGACGAGGTAGGGGTGGGCGCCGGCCGTCCTGTCCAGCGTCGGAATGAGGCTCTCATGGATCGCGAGCGTGAGGTCGAGCCCGACGAGGTCCGACTGCTCCAAAGGGCCGAGCACGGCCATTCGGGCTCCGAACCCGAGCTTGACGACGTCGTCGATGGTGGCGGCGTCGCAGACGCCGTCCGCGACAAGCGCGATCGCCTCACGTTTCAGGGCGTGCTGAAGCCGGTTTCCGATGAGTCCGGGGACCGCCCGTTGAAGCGTCACCGGTGCCATCCCTGCACCCTCCAGCCAGCCGGCGACGGTTTCCATCGCGGACTCGTCGGTGTCCGGCCCCGGTGCGACCTCGACCAGAGGGATGGCGTACGGCGGGTTCCAGAAGTGGGCGTAGACCAGTCGCCCGGGGTTCGGAAAGTCCTGAGTGAAACTCATCATCGGCAGCGACGAGGTGTTCGTGCCGACCATGACATCCGGCCCCACCGCCCCACCGAGTTCGTCGAATAGCGCCCGCTTGATGGTGGTATCCTCTGGGGCGGCCTCGATAATCAGATCGGTTTCTCGGACGACTTCGTTCAGGTCACCGGAGATGGGAATGTCGGAAGCGTGCGGCCGACGGAGCGTCGCGGCCACCTCTCGGAGGCGGTCACTCGCCCGACCGCGCGCCGATGGATCGGGTTCGTACAACCGAACCTGGTGACCGCTTCCGGCGAAGACGAAGGCGATGGCTGCCCCCATGCGTCCTGCGCCGAGGACGGCGACGTTCGGCAGTCTGCTCATCATCCCGCGGTGTAGCCGCCGTCGACGTACATGACCTGACCGGTGCAGAAATCCGAGGCGGGAGACAGCAGGTAGATCGCCATGCCGAGGAGGTCGTCGACTTCACCGAGCCGACCCAGGGGGATGCGCGCCAGGCTTCGTTCCCGCGTGGCGCGGCCGAGCTCGTCGTCGCCGAACATCCACGCGGTCAGGCTTGACCGGAACACCGTCGGTGCGATCGCGTTGACGGTGATGCCGTACTGGGCCCATTCCGTCGCCAGCGAACGCGTCAGCGCGTCCGTGGCGCCCTTCGAAGTGCAGTAGGCCGTGTAGCCGGAGTAGTTGCCGTGACGACCGCGCACCGATGAGATGAGCAGGACTTTGCCGCCTGTTCCCTGGTCGAGGGCGCGCTTGCCGAACGCCTGGGCCATCAGCCACGCCCCGCGGACGTTGGCATCCATGACCGTCTCCCAGTCCGCCAGATCCTGCTCGTGGATGAAGCCGGCCTGGTTGAACCCGGATGCGACGACGAGGAGGTCGACGGCCCCGAATGCATCCACGCCTCGCTCGACGATGGCCTCGGCGTCCTCGACACCGTTGGGTCGACGGTTGATGGTCTGTGCCACACCACCGGCCTCCGTGATCCGTCGGGCGAGGTCGGCGAGCGGCTCGGCACTGCCCGAGGCGAGCGTGAGCTTCGCGCCCATGGCCCCGAGGGTCTCGGCGATGCCGGTCCCCAGTGCCCCCGAGGCGCCCGTGATGACGGCGCTCTTCCCCTCGACGGCGAAACGATCGAGGGGGTGTGATGCCGGCTCGGCTGGTGTGTTCGTGGCCACTGGCTCCATCCCGACTGGTAAGAAGTCATATACCGCAGAGTGGGATGAGACTATCCCTGCCCTAAACGGTCGTCAACCGCGCGCCCGCGCTTTGTTGAAGAGGCCGCATCTCGCTTGACAACGCGATTGGCGAATCACCATACTGCCCCGTTCTGTGGGATTTGCCATCCCATATCGTGGGGCGGCCTCCCAGTGCGGGGGCTTGGCTTCTTGAAAGGAAAGCCAGAGCTGAAGATGAGAAGCCATTGGACTCTCACCGCGCTACTTGCCGTGTTTTTGATCGTTTCCGCATGCGGAGGCGACGAGCCGCCACCGGCGGCAACGGATGCGATGAGTGGGGAATTGAACGCGCTGCTTCCCGACGACATCCGTGAGGCGGGCGTCATCAAGGTGGGTGGGCCG
>CAJXIS010000389.1 GCA_913054115.1 uncultured Acidimicrobiaceae bacterium
CCATTCTTCGGTGGCCGTGTTCCCTTTCGTGGTGTTCGCGCCGGAGAATGGGCACGCACTTGCGTCGTCTGACATGGATTCCTCCAGAGTCGGTTCGGCCCGGTGGGGCCGAGGTGGTCAATCTAGACGACGGCGCTACTCAGTCCTCCAAGCAGGGAGGCTCATTCTTCGCCGCAGCGGGGTACGTCTGATCCCATGAGATCCGTGAACAGGTCCAGCACCTCGCCGGGCTCGGCGTGACGGCCGGTCTGGGCCTTGGAGTAGATCAGGTCCCCGTCGACCGTCACGTTGAACACGCCGTTGTCTCCCGTCACGAGTCGCAGGTCGGCGATGATGTGCTGGTAGTTGGTGAGTAGATCCGAGGCCGCGCTCACGGCGCGGGCCGAATAATCTCAGGGGACGCAGTAGGTGATCTCGATGCGGTGTGCCATGGTCCCGACGCTAGACGCGATCGGCTCGCTGGATCGAAGCGCCCGCGACCAGCAGTGCGCCCGATGCCGTGCGGAGCGTGAGCGGCGTTCCAACTGTGAGCTCCCCGAACGCCTCGCCGTCAGCCCGGACGTCGCCGTCTCCTTCCAGCACCACCTCGGATGCCCGGAACATGGAGACCTTCGGATGGCCGATGTGGCTGCCGGTCTTGACCTTCTGGAAGGAACGCAGCAGTTCGAGGCGTCCGGCGTCGCCGACGATGCAGATGTCGAGCAGGCCGTCGGCGGGGTCGGCGGCGGGGCAGATGTCCATGCCGGCGCCGAAGAAGCGCGTGTTCGCCACCACGACGACGGCCGCCCGGAGGTCGATGGCCTCGCCGTCGAGGACGAGGCGGTAGTCGGTGGGCCGCATGCGGGGAATCTCGAGGAGCGTGGCGATCGTGTAGCGGGCGGTGCCCCGGGGGAATGCCATGCGGTTGGTCCTGGCGTTGACGGCAGAGGGGAAGCCGGCGATCACGCTCGTGACGGCGGTACGTCCACCGGCGTCGATGGCATCGAGCGCCACCGGGTCGGCGAGTGCGGCGTCGACCCGGTCCTCGAGCCCGCCGCCGAGCAGTCCGAGCGCACGGGCGAAGTCGTTGCCGGTACCGGCCGGGATGACGCCCATCACGGTCGAGGTGCCGACCACGGCTCCGGCCGCAATGTGCATGATGCCGTCGCCACCGAGGACGAGGAGCCGGTCGATGCCATCGTCGATGCAGCGCCGGGCAGCATCGGCGGCGGACCGTGGGGATTCGGCGGTCAGGAGCTCGGGCTCGATGCCGTGGGAACGGAGCCGGGCCACGACCCGGTGCACGTCGTCGGCGGCGCGACCGGCACGCGCCGCAGGATTGGCGAGGAGCGCCATGCGTAACACGGCGCCATCATCGCCCATCGGTAGCCTCGGCCGTGACCTGCACGGCCAACGATTCCGGAGACCCCACCATGCGACTGGGCAGAACACTCGGCGTGACGATCATCGCTCTCGGCATCCTGACCGCCTGCGGCGGAAGTGGCGGCAACGGCACGGATTCCCCAGGAGACGGCCACACCGTCCACGTCCAGGCGTTCGACAAGCAGGACTACAACGCCGACGGCTTTGCGGCCGACGCCGGCGAGATCACCTTCGAGTTCAGCCAGGTCGGCGTCCAGGAGCACACGCTCACCATCGAGGGAATGGAGGACGAGATGCGCCTCGTCGTCAAGAACGGCCTCACCGACTCCGGCAGGCTGACCCTGGAACCCGGTCGCTACATCCTCTACTGCGACATCGCCGGCCACCGGGCATCCGGCATGGAGGCCCGCCTCACCGTCAACTGAGCGCGCCGACCGGACCGCAGCCGGAAAACGCGTAACAACCCGCCCCGAAGCGACAGCATGGTGGAATGGATGCTGAACCTGAAATCGACTGTCGGGCGCTGCGCTCAGCAAAAACCGTAACGGTCTGAACGATCGACCGGGGCGGCTCAGGCCTCAGAAGTCGACAACGCCGTGGACGTCCAGATTCCGGTACGTGGTGCCGTCGGGCTCTGTGGCAGCAGCCTCTTGGGTGATCTCTGCCTCGTCGTTCTGTTTGGCCGACTCTGCCGACTCGAACTCGGCGATGAAAATGGTGACTCCCGGCAGGTCCCGGTCACCGCACACGGTGACCCGCTGCACGGTCACGTCGTCGCCCGCCTGCTCGGCGTACCCCCGGACGTC
>CAJXIS010000390.1 GCA_913054115.1 uncultured Acidimicrobiaceae bacterium
ACCCGCGACCCTCACCTTGGCAAGGTGATGCTCT
Organism: uncultured Acidimicrobiaceae bacterium; assembly: GCA_913054115.1. Taxonomy (GTDB): domain Bacteria; phylum Actinomycetota; class Acidimicrobiia; order Acidimicrobiales; family MedAcidi-G1; genus S20-B6. The sequence continues at coordinate 35 of CAJXIS010000390.1, forward strand.
ACCAGCTGAGCTACGTCCGCAGCGGCCGCAACCCTACCAAAGGTCGCCCTGATTCGGCCGGGAGTCGGGGGCTACTCGGCCTGCTCCTCGTCCTGTGGCCGCAGGTCGATACGCAGGGTGAGGATCCCGTCGTCGAGGCTGGCCTCGGCATCGCCGACGATGGCGAAGTCCTGGAAGTCGAGCCGCGCCTGCTCGAGGAACCGCAGCCGCTCCTCGCCGCCGATTGGCGGCAGGGGCCGATCCCGCACCGCCTGGGCACGCTCCTTGAAGCGCTTCAGCATGGCATCGAGGTTCAGATCGTCGCTCACGATGACAACCTAGGGCTCGAGATGACCCCTGCCGTTACCCGTCGCGGCAGCGACCTCCAACAGGACGTCGGCAGACGTCTTCAGCCGACTCGGCTCGGCCTCGGCCATCTCCGGCTCGGAGCCCCCGGACCGCTCGACATCGGCCTCCGCCACGGATTCTGGCTCCGACACGGACTCCGGCTCCGGCGACCCCGCGTCCTCGGCAGACCACGCCGCCGCGTCGGCCTCGACGCGGACGGTCGCCCGTTCGAGCTCGCCACGGGCGACGGCCGCACGAACCACACGGTCCGGGCGGGTCTGCCACCAGTAGACGCCGGAGGCGATCAGCATCAACCCGGCGACGGCCCGGAGCGTCACGACGATCTGGTCGACACGGTCTCCGGCGGTGCGGCCGTTCTCGTCGACCTCGGGGGGGATGGTCTCGATGGTGGTCACCTGGGCGCCGGCGGGCGCCGTCCAGATCAGTGCGCCCAGCAGCAGGGATGGCGCGATGGCAAATGCCGCAGCCACACTCCTCGCCCTCCGCATGCCCGTCCTCGTTTCCCTGCTAGCCGCCGATGCTAGTCAATCAGGGCGAGCCTGTCCCAAAAAGATCAGGCGGAGGCTGCTGCGAGTGCCTGCTCGACATCGGCGATCACGTCGTCCGGGTGCTCGAGGCCGCACGACACGCGCATCGTGCCCGGGCCGATTCCGGTGGACGCCATCTCCTCGGGGGTCAGGCCCACGTGCGTGGTGCTGGCCGGATGGGTGATCAGCGTCTCGGGGCCACCGAGGGAAGGAGCCTGCCGGGCCAGCCGGACGGCCTCGGTGAAGCGGCGGCCGGCGTCGATGTCGCCGCGCAGGTCGAACGTCAGCAGGCCGCCGAAGCTGCGCATCTGGCGAACTGCCAGGTCCCGCTGCGGATGAGAGTCGAGGCCCGGATAGCGCACCAGCTCGACGCCGTCGTGCGCCTCGAGGTACTCGGCGAGCCGCTGTGCGGTGACCGCCTGGTGGGCGAGCCTCACCCCGAGGGTCCGGAGGCCCCGGTGGGCGTTGAAGGCATCGTACGGCGAGGCGTTGGCGCCGTGCAGCACGGCGAAGCCCCACAGCCACGACATCAGGTCCTGCGAGCCCGCCACGACGCCGATGGTCGCGTCGTTGTGGCCGGCGATGCCCTTGGTCGCCGAATGGACCACGAGGTCCACGCCATGGGCGAGCGGGTTCTGGCCCAACGGCGTGGCGAAGGTGGAGTCGACGAGCGTGGTGGCCCGGCTGATCGCCCCGAGTTCGTCGAGGTCGACCAGGTCGAGCTTCGGGTTGGCGGGAGTCTCGGCACAGATGAGCATCGTCTGCCCGGGCCGGATCGCCGCCTCGAACGCCCCCGGCTCGGTGCCGTCCACGAAGGTCACGTCGATGCCGAAGCGGGGACAGGCCGACTGCAGGAACAGCTGTGTGCCGGCGTAGATCTGGCGCTGAGCCACGATGTGGTCCCCCGACGAGCACAGGCCCAGGATCACGGCGCTGACGGCTCCCATGCCGGAGGCGAAGGCACGGGCGGCCTCGGCCCCCTCGAGCTCGGCGATGGCCGACTCGAATGCGTTGATGGTCGGGTTCCCGTAGCGGCTGTAGAAGCGCTCGGCGCCGACGGCCGTCGCCATCTCGCGGCCCTCGTCGATGGTCGCGAACTCGAACGCCGACGTGGGAAACAGCACGGGCGCCAGCGACGTCTCGCCCTTGCGGCGACCCGACGTGACCGCCGTGGTCTCCGGCTCGTGCTCGGTGGTCTTGTCGTCAGCCATTCGATTCGATCTCCTCGAGGAACGAGCCCAGGTATCGGCCGACCTC
>CAJXIS010000391.1 GCA_913054115.1 uncultured Acidimicrobiaceae bacterium
CGGGTCGGGGTGGGCCTCGTTCTGATTCGCGTGGTGGTCAGCGCAGCGATTCGCGGGAAGGCCGTTCAGATGGGCGCGGTGGTTCGCACGACGGTCGTTCCGGCGGTTCGTCGGGTCGTGGCCAGCGGGACCGGGAGGCTGCCGGCCCGAAGCAGTGGGGTGGCGTGGCACGTCGAGGAGCGGGCCGGTTCGAACGAGAGGAATCGGAGGACTGGGAGGACCGGGATGCACGCACGGCCGAGCTGACCACGCGGCCCCCGGCCCCGGAATCCGGAGACGACCGCCTGCGGCGTGAGGCTCGTATGGCCGTCGAGCGTGCCGAAACCCCCGTGCGGCGCACTCGTGCGAAGCCGCCCATCGAACGACGGGCCCTCCCCGAGGCACCCGTCCGCCTCCCCGAGCCCGAGACCCTGTTCGTACGGATGCTGGGTGATCGGGCAGGTCGGCGAGCCGCCACGCGTCTCCATGAGGCGGCACGTGAGTTCGAGGAGAACCACTTCGACGATGCCCGACGGATCCTGGCGTCGATCGACCAGCGCGCACCGGACGTCGCCGAGGTCGTCGAGCTCATGGGGTTGTCGCAGTACCGCCTTGGTCGGTGGACCATCGCTGCCAAGACACTCGAGCGCTTCCGGATCCTGACGGGAAGCACGGAGCAACATCCCGTGCTGGCCGACTGCTATCGGGCCCAGGGCCGGTGGACGGATGTCGAGGTGCTCTGGGAGGAGCTGTGCGAGCGCTCACCCAGTGCTGCCCTGGTCACCGAGGGCCGTCTCGTCGCCGCCGGTGCGCTGGCCGACCAGGGCCGGATCGCCGAAGCCGTCCACCTGCTCGAGAGGGGATGGTCGATTCCGAAGCGTCCCAGGCCGCACCACCTGCGGCGCGCCTATTCGCTGGCCGATCTCTACGAGCGTTCGGGTGCGACCCCCCGGGCCCGGGAGTTGTTCGGCTGGCTCCGCCGGCATGCACCCGAACTGGCAGACGTGCTCCAGCGGGCCGAGTCGCTGGACTGAGTCGAGGCGATCAGCGGGCACCGCACCGGCTGTCACCGGCCGTCGCTACCCTCACCGGTGAGGCTTCTCCCTTTCGTCAACGTGCCGCCCATCGTGCGTCACATCCAACGAAGGGAGCCCACCAATGGGCACCGCAACCGATCACTCGAGCACCGCTTCTCCTCCCTCCCCACGCATCCCGCCACCCGCATCCAGCCAGGTCGCCGAGCTCGCCCCGGCCAACCTGGTGATCCTGGCCGGCGTCCTGAGCAGCGATCCACGGCCCCTCGACCTGGCCTCCGGTGACACCCTGCTGCGCTTCGAGGTCACCATCCGAAACGATGGCGACCGGGCCGAGTCGGTGCCGGTCGTCCGATTCGACGCCATGGCCTCGGAGAGGGCACTGACGGCCGGCTCACCGGTCGTGGTCGTGGGACGCGTTCGGCGCCGTTACTTCCGGGCCGGAGGCTCCACGGTGAGTCGCACCGAGGTCGTCGCCGACCGGGTGGTGTCAGCGCGACGCAGGACCCAGGCGGACCGGGTGGTCGCAAAGGCGGTGGCCCTCCTGCCGTGGTCGTCGTAGACCCGTCCCCGAACCGGCAGGGACCGTCGCATGGCCCGATCGGCGAACCCGGATGAGGCGCGGGTGGCCTAGGGTGATCGGAGCCGGGTGCGGCCCGGCAACGATCACCCACTGACCGCCTGAGGAGTTCCCACGTGGACACCGTTTCCCTGCTCGGCGACGACGCCGGCTACCTGCTCGACCACACCGCCACGGCCATCGCATCGTCTGCACTGACGCTGCCGGGCCCCCGCTACGTCGACGACGTGTTCACGGCGACGGACCGGTCGGCGCAGGTGCTGCGCAGCTTCCAGTCGCTGTTCGACCACGGTCGCCTCCGGGGCTCCGGGTACGTGTCGATCCTTCCCGTCGATCAGGGCATCGAGCACTCGGCTGCCGCATCCTTCGCCCCCAACCCAGCGTTCTTCGATCCGGCCAACATCGTCGAACTGGCGATCGAGGGCGGCTGCAACGCCGTCGCCTCGACGTTCGGCGTTCTGGGTGCCGTGTCGCGCCGCTACGCCCACCGCATCCCGTTCATCGTGAAGCTGAACCACAACGAACTGCTGACGCTGCCG
>CAJXIS010000392.1 GCA_913054115.1 uncultured Acidimicrobiaceae bacterium
CTGGAGCTGATCCTGGAACGGGCGGCCCGAAAAGAGCTGACTTTCCGGATTCGTGACGGGTTTATTTACGTGCAGACTGCCATCGAAAACGATGAGGACTTAGACATCGTGGTGTACAACGTCCGCGACCTGCTGACGGGCTCTGCGGGGCCACAACCGAGTACGACATTTAGGGGCGGCGGCGCCAGGGGCATGTCACGCAGACCCTCGATGCGGGGTCTCGGTTTGGGCGGCGGCGGCGAGGAGGGCCGCCATCAGGTCTGCGACGCGCCGGGCGGCCTGCACGTCGTGCACCCGGAGGATCCGGCAGCCGGCACCGATGCCGAGGGCGTGTGCCGCCCAGGTCGACTCCCGCCGATTGTCCACCTCGGTTCCGACGAGGGCACCGAGGAAACCCTTGTTCGAGGCGGAGAGCAGGATCGGGTAGCCGAGCACAGTGAGGTCCCCGGAGTGGCGGAGGAGGTCGGCGGACATCGACGGCGTCTTGCCGAGGTCGAGCCCGGCGTCGAGCATGATGCGCTGTCTCGGGATCCCCGCAGCCTCGGCCCGGCGGCCGCGTTCGGCGAGGAAGTCACGGACCTCGGAGCGGAGGTCGCCGTAGCGGGGCTCCGGGTCGGCGATGCGGGGGCCGAGCCGGACATGGGTGGCGACGACCGACGCCCCGTGCCGTGCACAGGAGGCGAGGAAGGTGGAGTCGGCGAAGCCGCTGATGTCGTTGCCGATGCACGCACCGGCCGACAGGGCGGCCTCGACGACCGATCCCCGAAAGGTGTCGATCGACAGGGGCAGGTCGAAGCGTTCCCGCAGCGCCTGGATCGCCGGCACGACGCGGTCGATCTCCTCGGCGGCGGTGACCTCGGGTCCGGGGGCGGCCCGGGCCCCGCCGACATCGAGGACGTCGGCACCGTCGGCGACATGCTGTTCGGCCAGGCGCAGGAAGTCGTCGAAGTCCCAGTGGCGGCCCTGGTCGAAGAACGAGTCGGTGGTGCGGTTGAGGATGGCCATCACGACGGACCGGTGGGTGATGTCGACGGCGTGGTCGCGCCCCAGTTCCAGGATCACGTCGGCGACGGTACACGGCCCCGCCGGCCCCGCCCGGATCACCGCTGCGCTCATGGCTCGGGTCGCCGCCGGACCCTGAGGTGGCCGCCCAGGAGGTCGATCTGCCACGCATCGCCGCCCACTCTGAGGACGGTGCCCGCAGGCGGCGTGACGGTCGTCGAGCCGGGAGGACCCCACAGGGACGCTTCGGGGAATCGTTCGCCGAAGGCGGCCACGACCTCCGGTGGGACGACCGCCCGGAACACGAACAGCGTCGGCGCCCGGACGCCGGCGCGGCGCAGGTCGGCGAGCAGCCGTTCGGCTGACCGGAACTCGTCGACCACGATGACGGTTCCCTCGGGGTCGAGGATGCGCAACCCGTGCGCAGCACCCTTCCCGGGAACCGAGGACCATGCCGAGACGGCGCTGGTCAACAGGATCGCTCCGAGCACGAGGAGCGCCAGGTGACCCGGTCGCCGGGCGGACCGCCGGCTGCAGACGGCGGCGCATGCGACGAGGGCGGACGTGGCCAGCGCCGTCCCACCGCCGAGCAGCCCGATCGGATGACGTCCGGCCCATGCGGCCATTCCGCCGATCCAACCCAGGCCGAGGCCCGACGGCAGGTGGAGCAACCCGTCGAGCGGGGGCCCGACGATGCCGGCGAGGAGCCCCCCGGTCAGCCCCCAGACCATCAACGGTCCGGCCACCGGGGCGGCCAGCAGGTTGGCGGGCAGGGCCGCTACCGGCACGGGGCCGAAGAGCAGCAGCAGGAGGGGTGCAACGGCCGACTGGGCGGCGAGGGTCACCGCCGCCGCCTCCCGGAAGGGCCTCGGCCCCGGCAGCAGGTCGGCGAGGGATGCGGATCCGAGGATGATGCCGGCGCAGGCGGCCACCGACAGCTGGAAGGCCGCCCGGTGGACGAGCAGCGGATCGACGAGAACCAGGCCGACGACGGTGAGGCAGAGCAGCCGCAACCCGTCGGCCTCCCGACCCCTGGCAGCGATCAGGGCACTGCCCCCGGCCATCACTGTCGCCCGGAGAACCGATGGCTCGAACCGGGTGACCA
>CAJXIS010000393.1 GCA_913054115.1 uncultured Acidimicrobiaceae bacterium
CCGTCTGTTCCATAGGTTGTGTCGATACGGATCGGTGAATCGTCTGGTTCGAAGAACGCATGCCGGTCTCCTGCGCCGTCGCTGCCGCATCCTGAGGCAACGACAGCGAACGCAACCAAGGTCGCCACTACTGACAGCACAGTCCGGTTCAAACGCGGATTAATGAAATTCCCCTCCATAGCGCCTAAAGGACCGCCATCGGGCCCGCTTGGAAGCAACCGTACTCCAACCTCGCTACGAGTAACAGTCAGGAACTGCTGCCAGAGCGAAGGCGTTCGGCAGTTCCGGCTGCCGGTCTCAGAGGAAGGCGGGAATCACCTCGTTGCAGAAGAGTTCCATGGAGCGCTTCTGTTCGGGCAGGCCGAGGCCGAGACTGGCGTAGTAGATGAACTCGTCGACGCCGAGGGCGCCGATGTGTTCGGGGATCATGCGGCGAGGGCGGTGCGTGTACGCCTGCCGACGATGGCGTCGGCGATGATGCCGTTCAGGTGGTCTGCCACCTGTCGGCCGGTCGGTGTTGCATTCGCTTCCATGGCTTCCCCTTCAGTGATTCGTGTGGTTTCGTACCGCAACCCCTCGAACCACATCCGGAGAATGGTGTCCTACGCCCCGTCCCCTAGCCTCCGAACATGGTCGAGCCCGACTTCTACCGCTTCGACACCCGCGCCCTGCACGCCGGGCAGCAGCCGGATCCCACCACCGGGTCCCGGGCGGTGCCGATCCACCAGACCACCTCGTTCGTCTTCGACTCGGTCGACCACGCCGCCGGGCTGTTCAACCTCGAGGTCAGCGGCCACATCTACAGCCGGATCTCGAATCCGACCGTGGCCGTGCTCGAGGAGCGCATCGCCGCACTCGAGGGCGGGGTGGGCGCCGTGTGCACCGCCAGCGGGCAGGCGGCGATGCACCTCGCCGTCGCCACGCTCCTGAGCGCCGGCGACCACATCGTCTCGAGCCGCAACATCTATGGTGGCACCTACAACGTCCTCAACCTCACGATGCCCCGCTTCGGGATCACCACGACCTTCGTCGATCCACGCGATCCGCAGGCCTTTGCGGACGCCATCCGACCCGAGACCCGCCTGGTCTTCGCCGAGACCCTTGGCAACCCCGGCATCGAGGTACTCGACGTGTCGGCCGTCGCAGCGGTCGCCCATGCCCACGGGCTGCCACTGGCCGTCGACTCGACCTTCGCCACCCCCTACCTGCTGCGGCCCATCGAACACGGGGCCGACATCGTCATCCACTCGGTGACCAAGTTCCTCGGCGGCCACGGCATCGCCATCGGCGGCGTGCTCGTCGATGGTGGCCGCTTCGACTGGGAGGCCTCGGGGAAGTTCCCCACCCTCACCGAGCCATACGTCGGCTACCACGGCATCACCTTCACCGAGGAGTTCGGCCCACAGGCCCTGTCGATGCGGGCCAGGGCCGAGGGGCTCCGGGACTTCGGCGCCTGCATGAGCCCCGCCAACGCCTTCTACCTCCTCCAGGGGGTCGAGACCCTGTCGCTGCGGATGGACCGGCACGTCGCCAACACCCGACGCGTCCTCGAGATGCTCGACGCCCACGATGCCGTTGAGTGGATCCGCCACCCCGAGCACCCCAGCCACCCCGACCACGAGTTGGCCGCCCGGCTCTACCCCAACGGTGCCGGCGCCATCCTGTCGTTCGGCGTCGCCGGTGGCCGGGAGGCGGGGCGCCGGTTCATCGAGGCCGTGAAACTCGCCTCGCACCTCGCCAACATCGGCGACGCCAAGACCCTGGTGATCCACCCGGCCTCGACCACCCACCAGCAGATGAGCGCCGCCGACCTCGAGGCCGCAGGGGTCGGCGAGAACCTGATCCGCCTGTCGGTCGGCCTCGAAGACCCCGCCGACATCTGCCAGGACCTCGACCAGGCCCTGCGGGCCTCGCAGCGCTGAGTCGGCCATGCAACTCGTCGTCGACGACTGCTCCGTCCGCGCCGCCACCGGCGCCGTTTCGCTCGAGGGCCGCGACGACCCGCTCGTCGTGCTCCTCCACGGTTCGGGCATGGACCGCTCAGTCTGGTCCCACCAGACCAGGTTCCTCGCGCACCACGGCTTTCGGGCCGTCGCCGTCGACC
>CAJXIS010000394.1 GCA_913054115.1 uncultured Acidimicrobiaceae bacterium
ACCTCCGCAGTTGGCCGTCTCCGGCCCGCTGACGGACCGAAGGCACTAACCGCCTCCGTCGAGCACCTTTCGCTCCGGTCGATGCACCGTGAGTGCCAGGACCGCGACCGTCGGAGCGAGCCCCAACATGCCGCTCCAGTGCCCGAGGGAGCGAAACCCCGCCCAGGCCACGATGATCCCGGATGACAGGCCGGCGATCGCCCCCGACGCGGTCATCACCAGGTCGGCGAGGCCCTGCACCTGAACCCGCGACCCGAACGGAAAGCTGTCGGTCAGCAGCGCTGACCCGGCGACCATGCCGCAACTCCACCCCAGCCCGATCAGGAAGAGTCCGAAGAACAGTCCACCGGTGTGTTCGGCTTCGGTACGGGAGGCCATTTCGGCGCCGGCGAAGAGGAGCAGCCCGCCCGTGGCGAGGACCAGCCGGGTGCCGAACCGGTCGGCCAACCAGCCGACGACCGGGGAGAAGGCGTACATGCCGACGACATGCAGCGAGATGACGAAGCCGATGACCTGCAGTTCGTGATTCCCGTCGCGGATGTGCAGCGGGGTCATGGTCATGACGCCGACCATGACGACATGGCCGGCGACCATGCTGAGCACGGCGAGGCGCCCGGGTGGTGAGCCGGCCAGCAGGCGGACCGAGTTCCGGAAACTCGGCCGTGAGGAGGAGGGAAGCCCCACCCCTCCGGCGAGGACCAGCGGATCCGGCACCAGATGCCGCCAGATGAGCAGCGCTGATCCGCTGAACAGCACGATGCACAACAGGTAGGGACCGGCGAGCGGTGGAAGGCCGATCAGGCCGGCGAACCCCTGCGCCGGTCCGAGCCCGATCGTGGGCCCCAGCACGGTGCCGAAGGTCGATGCCCACACGAGTACGCCGATCGCCTTGGCCCGGCCGTGCTCCTCGCTCAGGTCTGCGGCGGCAAACCTGGCGGCCAGGTTCGTTGCGTTCCCCGTGCCGATCCCGAGGATCCCGAGGAGCAGCAGCGGATACCACTCGACGAAGGCACTCGCTGCGGCGCAGGCTGCACCGGCGCAGGCGATCAGGTAGCCGACGGCCAGGCCGGGACGCCGCCCGTGCGCTGCCATCAACCGGGCCAGCGGCACTGCGGAGATGGCGGCGCCGGTGGTCATCGCAGCAGCCGCCATGCCACCCAGCCAGGCGCTGCCGGTGATGTCCTCGCCGAGTACGGCCGCCGAGGAGTATCCGGCGCTCATTGCCGCACCGGCGGGGAGGATGGTCGTCATCAGGACCTTCAGGGTCCGGCGCTGGATGGCGGCGCGATCGGGGCCTGATACAGGGATCTGTTCGCCATCAGTCACCGGCCGAGCGTACGAGGCCCATCGGGATCGGACACGACCGGACGGGCGCTACGGTCGCCATCATGGCCGCCTGTGCGCACCTGCCGGAGTGAACGCTCCCCACTTTGCCTGTTTCGATGTCGAGACGACCGGCCTCGACGCGAGCCGCTCCCGGGTGATCGAGATCGCCGTCGTCCGGATCTCGGTCACGGGCGACGTGGTGGGGGAGTGGACGACCCTCGTCGACGCTGGCACCCGGAACCTGGGCCGGACCGACATCCACGGCATTCGACCCGAGTGGCTCGACTCGGCTCCGGCGTTCAGGGTGATCGCCGGGGACCTGGCGGATGCACTTGCCGGCTGCGTGCCGGTCGCCCACAACGCCGACTTCGACATCCGTTTCCTCGACAGCGAGTGGGAGCGGTCGGGCCTCGGACCGATGGGACTCGAGGCGCTCGATACCTTGCAGATCGCCCGTGCGGAAAGACTTCCGGGTCGACTCGGACTGCTCGCCGAGGCACTCGGCGTGCCGATCGGCGACGCCCACCAGGCACTCGACGATTCACGTGCCCTGGCGGGCGTCATGGCGGCCTTTCTCGAACGGGACACAGCGCTGCCCCCGGTGCCGATATTCCAGCGAACGCTGCTGACGCCGAAATCCTCGGGCCGTCAGCGGCTGCGACCCCGGCGCGGACAGGGACCGGGCGGCTAGAAAGTGCCGATGCGTCGGAATGTCCGTTGCCTGGTGGCGGCGTTCGCCGTCCTCTCCGCGTCCTGTGGCAGCCCCGAC
>CAJXIS010000395.1 GCA_913054115.1 uncultured Acidimicrobiaceae bacterium
CCCGCCAGCGTTCGTGTACCCGCACCCGGCCCCGATCGTGACCGCTGAGGTGTCCGAGCTCGACCTGGCCGGGCTCCCGTGGGTCGGGGAGTGGAAGGACGCCGGGTCGCACGGTCGCCATCTGGATCGCCGAGGAGCAGGAGATCTCGGCGACGAGGCGTCCGCCGAATGCGGGCTTGAGCGCCACCAGCCGGTCGCCGCGTCGATCGAGGCCGACGGCGTCGCCGGTGAGGCCGGCACCGATGCGGGCCGCCAGCCGGGAGGCGACATGGCGGCCCCAGGCGGTGCTGGGGGCGAGGACCGCCCAGGGCGGATCGTCGGCGAGATGTTCGGCGAGCATCGCCGCCAGGTCGTCCTCGTGGAGCGTCCCGCCCACGTCGAGTACCCGATCGGCGCCCCGTGCCGACAGGTCACCTGCAACCCCGGTCCCGATGGCCGTCACCCGGGCTCCGAGTCCGGCGGCAGCGGCCAGCAGCTCGGCGGTCACCCGCTCGCGGCCGGGTTCGACCAGCACGACGACCTCGGGGCCGTCCGGCGACGCTTCGGCGACGTGCTCCGACACGTGGTCGTCGGCGGAGAGCGCTCCACGGTCGCGCAGCACCTCGACGACCCGGTCGACCTGTTCGGCTCCTGCACCCTGCAGGCGCTCACCGGCCCGCTCGACGTCCAGGATCCGGACCTCGCCCACGGATGTCGGGCTTCCGGCCTGCCCCCACGGGCCGGATCCGAGTTCTGCTGCGGTGATCGTCGTGAGCAGGCCGGGATCGACGGTGGCCCATGCCTCGGGCTCCTTGACCTTGCAGGGGTCGCACAGCCGTTCGGCGCATGACAGCACCGCCGGCAGGTCGACCTCGGCGCGCACCCATTCGTCGTCGTGCTCGAGGAGCACCCGCACGGTCTCCCCGTCGAGGTCCAGTTCCCGCACGCCGGTCAGGAGGGGAAGGTCCAACAACTCGGCGACCTGGGCGGGCACCTGACCGGTGTCCGCATCCACCGAGTTGCGACCGCAGAGCACCAGGTCCCAGGGACCGTGGGCCTCGAGGGCGGCAGCCAGCGCCCGGGCGGTTGCCAGCGTGTCGCTGCCTGCGAACGCCGGATCCGACACGTGAAGGCCATCCACGCAGCCGCAGAGAATCGCCTCCCGCAGCACGGTGTGGGCCTCGGGCGGCCCGAGTGTGATCGCCGTGCAGGTGCCGCCCGTGGCCGCGGCCAGGTCGCAGCCGGTGCGCACTCCGCGGCGGCAGTAGTCGTTCATGTGGAGTTCTACACCTCGTCGCACGAGGCGACCGTCGTCGCCCAGCTGCATCTCCTCGAACTTGGGGATCTGCTTGACCAGGGCAGCGATGCGCAGGGGCCGATCGGCGGCTGGGGTGGGCACGGCGCCAACGTACCGGCACCGCCCCGGCTCGACCCGGCCGGGAGTAGCGTCGCCCCGTGGCCCGTCACGACATCGAGATCCTGCACATCGACGACGACCACCGCCCCCTCGTTGCGGCAGTCGAGGCGCTCGCATCGGATGGGGAGGGGTGGATGAACGTCGAACCGGGCGTCGACGACGAGGATCGGGTCGAACCACCGGGGATGTTCACCTGGTTCACGGCCCGCGGCCCGAAGGTTCCCGTCGGGACGTTCGTGCCCGGTTCAGATCGTGAGCCGGCTTCCGTGGGGCTGTCCCACGGTGCGGGTCGGGATGCCGTCGAGCGGCTGGTGGATGCAGCCGTCGCCCCGCCAACCGACTGGGTCGCCCGGCAGAATCATCCCAAGCGGGGACTCGTGTGGGAGATCCACCCGCAGCGCGTCGACGCCGGGGCGGTGGTGCGGCTGCTGCTCGAGGGCACCGTCGTCCTCGCCACGGTCCCGACCACCGGCGGCTGGGTGGCGACCATCCACCGCTCCAGGCGCTGAGGGCTCAGCAGCCGGGGGCCTCACGGACCGCCTGGATGATCAGGTCCAGCGCCCGGTCGGCATCGGCCTCGTAGGCGACCCGGCAGTTCGGCTCACGCGACATCGCCCCTCGTTCATCGACGAGGGTCTGGCCACGGGTGTGGGTGCCGTCGACCTCGACG
>CAJXIS010000396.1 GCA_913054115.1 uncultured Acidimicrobiaceae bacterium
GTGTCGCACGAGTCGGTGAAGACGCTGCGGGCGGCGTCCCACTGCACGAGGCAGTCGGCGCTCTTCCCGGGGACCCTGGCGAAGAACGAGGCCCAGCCGGTCGCCGAGTCGGTGCCGTCGTGCGTGACCCAGATCGGTCGGTCGCGGCCGACGAGGTCGGGGAACGGCACCGGTCCGTTGTCGGCGATCTCGGTGGCCATGCGGGCAGCGTCGATCCCCCGGAAGTCGCGGTCTCCGAGGCGTATGTCGATGGCGTCGTTGGTGTCGGCCATCCAGAGCACCAGCATCAGCAGGCCGATCGCCGAGGCGAGGCCCGCCAGGCCGACGATGACCGCTCGCCGTGTGTCGATGTTGACGCCTTGGGCGACGGGCACGCTTGCTCCGATGCTGGACGGGTGTGACGGTTGCGACGGCATCCGGGTGGCTGGGCCGTTCGGGCGCCTGCCTAGTATCGCCGCAACGACGGGTTGCACGACGCCCGGGCCGTTCGACCACGGGAGACCAGGGTGGACCTCTTCGAATACCAGGGCAAGCGGTTCTTCGCCGACTACGGCATGCCGATCTCTCCGGGGGAGATCGCCTTCACCGTGGACGAGGCGGTGGCGGCGGCCGAGCGACTCGGCACACCGGTCATGGTCAAGGCCCAGGTCCACACCGGCGGGCGGGGCAAGGCCGGCGGGGTCAAGTTCGCCGCAACCATCGACGACGTCCGGGAACATGCCGGCAACATCCTCGGCCTTGACATCTCGGGCCATGTCGTCGGGCGGGTCTGGATCGAGCAGGCCTCCGACATCGCCGACGAGTACTACGCCTCGTTCACCCTCGACCGTTCCGCCAAGAAGCACCTCGGGATGCTCTCCGTCGAGGGCGGGGTCGAGATCGAGGCGGTCGCCGAGGAGAACCCCGACGCCATCGCCAAGATCTGGGTCGATCCCGTCGATGGCCTCGACGAGTCCACGACCCGCGAATGGGTGGCCGCCGCTGGCCTGCCCGCTGCGGCCGTCGAGGGCGCCGTCGACATCCTCCTCAAGCTCTACGAGTCGTACGTGGACGGCGACGCAGACCTCGTCGAGATCAACCCGTTGATCCTCACCGACGACGGCCGGGTCCATGTCCTCGACGCCAAGGTCACGCTCGACGGCAACTCGGTGTTCCGCCACGAGTCGTACGCCGAGTTCGACGGGACCCAGACCCGCGACGAGCGTGAGACCGCCGCCCACGCCAAGGGCCTCCAATACGTCGGCCTCGACGGATCGGTCGGGGTGATCGCCAACGGTGCCGGTCTCGCCATGTCGACGGTCGATGTCGTCAACCAGGTGGGAGGTAACGCTGCCAACTTCCTCGACATCGGCGGCGGTGCCAACGCCGACGTCATGGCCGGGGCACTCGAGGTCATCAACAACGACCCGGCAGTGCGGTCCATCTTCATCAACATCTTCGGCGGCATCACCAGGGGCGACGAGGTCGCCAACGGCATCGTCGAGGCCATCGGCCGGGTCGACATCGGGTCGCCGATCGTGATTCGCCTCGACGGCACCAATGCCGACGAGGGTCGGGCGATCCTCGACGCACACCTCTCGGAGTCGTTGCAGATGGCGCCGACGATGCTCGACGCCGCACGAATGGCCGTCGCACTGGCGGATGCGGGCGAGGGGGTCGAGGCATGAGCATCTTCGTCGACGAGACCACCAGGGTCGTCTATCAGGGGCTGACCGGCAGCCAGGGCCGCTACTACGGCCTCCTCAACCGCGACTACGGCACGCAGGTCGTCGCCGGCACCAACCCGCGGAAGGCCGGAACCGACGTCGACGGCGTGCCCGTGTTCGCCACGGTCGCCGAAGCCGTCGATGCCACCGGCGCCACCGCCTCGTGCATCTTCATCCCGGCCCCCGGCGTCCACGACGCCGTCATCGAGGCCGCCGAGGGGGGCGTCGACTTCATCGTCGCCATCACCGAGGGCGTGCCGGCCCACGACGAGGCCCGCTTCTACAACCGCCTGAAGCGGGACTTCCCGGGCGTCCGGATGCTGGGCCCCAACTGCCCCGGGATCATCTCGCCGGG
>CAJXIS010000397.1 GCA_913054115.1 uncultured Acidimicrobiaceae bacterium
GGCTACCGTCCGCGACGTGGGTGACCTGTCGGACGACACGCGTGACGAAGATGTCGAGCGCCGGGCGACGAACCGGGCGGTCCTCGAACAGGCGATTGCGCTGATCGGCACCGGCGAGTACGCAGCGCTCGGTGGCCTCTACGCCGACGATTATGTCCTGGAGCTTCCCTACAGCGACCCGCCCAAGCGGCTGGTGGGCCGGAAGGAGATCGTCGAGTACGTGGGTCCGCAGCTGGGCACGTTCGTGTTCACGCTGTCGCTCACGACCGTCCACGACTGTGTCGACCCGGACCTGCTGATCGCCGAGTACACGTCGGACGGCCACGTGTCGACGACGGGCAAGCAGTACCGCAACACCTACATCGCCCTCTGGCGGTTCCGGGACGGCAGGATCTGCGGGGTGAAGGAGTTCTCGAACCCGATGATCGCCGCCGAGGCGCTCGCCGCCGACTGAGACGCTCGATGCCGGCTGAGACGCTCGCCGCCGACTGAGACGCTCGATGCCGGCTGAGACGCTCGGCTCCTGGCGCCGTTCAGCCCTCTCGTCGCCTGCGCTTGTCCTCGAGCCGCTCGGCCATCCGGCGGTCGTTGCGCTGTACGACGGTACGGGCGCTCAGCATCATCACCTGGACCACGACGAAGATCGCCGACAGGGCCACGAGGACCGGCCAGCCGATGAGCAGCCCGATCACGAGGGAGGCCAGCCCGACGAAGGTCGTGACGATCATGGAGCGACCCTAGGACCCGGGCGTCTTGTTCAGCGTTGTTCCGCGGTGCACGGGCCGTCGCAGGTGCGCACGACGACGCCGGTGCCGAGGAAGGTGCCCCGCTGCTCGACCGAGGCGGGCTCGGTGCGCACGTCGTCGTGTGGGTCGTCGCCCTCGCGCTGTGGCAGGTTCGCCGTCGGCGGCCACGCGATGCCGGAGTCCCAGACGACGAGCGCCGAGCCCTCGTGCCGGTTGCCGGTCCAGCGCTCGAGGCCCCAGTAGGGGTCCTCGTCTGCGCTGCGCCCATCGACGACCGCAGGCCACTGCACGACGGCGCCGACGGTGCGGGCCATGACCTCGGTGGCGATGTTCGCCACCTGGTGGTCGCCGATCGCCAGGTGCAGCAGCACGCGCTTTTCGTTCGTCCCCGGGAGCGGGTCGTCGCCGAGGTGGTTGGCGTAGCCGTTGCCCTCGCCGCGGTCCCAGAGCATCTGGATCAGCAGGAGGCCCATGCCCTGGTCGTAGGTCGAGGGGTAGGAAACCCGCAGCCCGAGGAAGAACGGGTCGAAGTCGACGCTGCGGTGCAGCAGCGTCGAGTAGTTGATGGCGGGCACGCCGAGCATCGCCAGGTCCCAGTCAGTGGACACGGCCGTGGAGGCACCGCCCATGATCCCGCCCTGGCTGATGCCGTAGTAGGCGAGCCCGTGGCCCTCGCCGGTGCGCAGCAGGGGCCGGCCGTCGGGGTCCTGGAAGGCCGGGTCTGCAGCGAGCCCGTCCGGGTGGATCATCAGGCGTCCGAGGAACAGGGTGTTGAGGTGGCCCTGGAGGAGGCGGTCGGCGAGGGTGTGGAAGACGCCGAAGTTCTGGATCGCGGCGACGGCGTTGATGGTGTCCTCGTCGGCCATGCCGATGAGGTCGGTGCCGCACACCACCCGCCCGAAGTCGGCCGCCACGGCCCGCGGCCCCGACGAGGTGGTCTGGTTGGCCGTGCCGAGCAGCCCGTGGCCGTAGATGAGGGGAGCGCCGGGTTCCTCGCCGCTCACCGAGACGGGAATGCCGCAGACGAACCGTGCGGTCAGGTCGATGCCGCGGGCAGGGAGGCCGTCCTCGTCGTACAGCAGCGCCTCTCCGGTGCTGCCGTCGCCGGTCAGGAAGCCCGGCACGGTGTAGGTGCCGGTCACCTTCCGGGCCAACTGTTCGCCGTCGAGCTCCTCGACCGTGGCCACCTCGAACGTGGGCGCCGCATCGCCCAACTCGGCAAAGGCGGTGTCGCGCATGGCGAGGAGTGGTCCGGTCAGGTTCTCGGTGCTGGCGACCGTGAAGTCCCAGGCCACCACGAGATCG
>CAJXIS010000398.1 GCA_913054115.1 uncultured Acidimicrobiaceae bacterium
GTCGACGCCGGTCCCCGGTCGATGAGCAGCCAGGCCAGTCCGACCAGGCAGATCAGGCCGGCGACAGCGAAGAGGCTTCGGAGGCGCCTATCAGCCGTCAGTGATGAATTCGGGTACATCGCCCCAAGCCGGCTCGGTGCAAAGGATCGCACCGACCTCGTCGCCGGTGCTGGGCTCCAGGTCCGGGCCGTTGGTACCAATTATTCCGCAGACGCCCTCCGGCTTGGGTTGCCCCCAGACCATCGACCGGTCCTGTTCACCGAGAAAGATGGACTCGATGTTCCCGTCGGCCGGGACCCGGTACTCGACGGTCATTGGGCTCAACCAGTCGCACAACTCAAGGTCGAAGGTCTCGTAGGAGCCCCAACAAGGAATCAGGTACACGGTCTCGCCCGGGGGCCAGCCGGAGCCGACGATCCGACCGCCGTGGCTGCCGGTGTTACTGCCCTCGACCGGGCCGAGCCACGAATAGCCGGACAGCAGGCCCGGGCTGAAGCGCACCTCGATGCCGGGGTCGGCCCAGTTGGCACGTCCGATGGTGTCGGGTATCTCGCCCGGGATCGGGACCCTGACGGCGTCCAGGTTCACGGCGGGCGGTGGGCCGGCTCGTCGGGCCAGTTCGGTCAACGCACCGGGCATCGTCGGCTGGTCCGGCGGAGCGGGCATGGCCGTGTGGTCGGCCACTGCGAACTCGCCGAAGTTGGGGGCGCCGTTGTCAGTGAACGCGACGGCCTCCCCAGCGCAGGGGGCGACCGTCTCGATGTCGGCGGGGATCGAGGTCTCGAACGTGTTGCCGCTGAAGCAGTTGCCGAGCGGCCCGACCGGCGGGTCCCAGACCATCAGGAACAGGTCGTGCGGGCTGCCGCTGACCACGTTGTCTTTGACGGTGTTGCGTTCGGCCAGCCAGAGGTTCTCGTCGATGAACAACGCCAGGGCGATGCCGGCAAAGCTGTTGTCGGTGACCAGGTTGCGCATGATCAGGTTGTCGTTGCCTCCGGCGATCACGATTCCGCCACCGAAGCCGATGTCCCAGTCGGCGCTCTTGCGTGGCGTGTCCTCGTTGCCGTTGTCGTGGACGTAGTTGCCGACGATCACGATCCCGCCCTGGGGGGCCAACTCTTCGCCGTCGAGGGTGTTGGGCACCATGCCGATCCGGTTGCCGCGCCACTCGGAGTCCTGGATGACGAGGTTGCCGCTGGCGTTGGTGCCCGAGTAGCCGAGGGCGTTGTTCTCGGCGAGGACGTTGCGGATCACGGCGTTGCACGGGTTGCACTGGCCGATGTAGAAGGCGGAGTCGGGGTGGCCGCTGCCGTAGCTGTTCTCGATGAGGCCGTTGGTGGCGTTGAAGGCGTAGATGCCGTAGAGGCCGTTGTTGTAGGCGGTCACGTACGAGGCCCGGTAGCCGTCGAGGATGAAGTCGGTGCCGTAGTCGCCGGTGAAGAACACGCCGTTCGAGGTGTGCGAGTGGGTGGTGAGGTTCTCGATGGCGACGCCGTTCGAGAAGACGATGAAGCCGTTCTCACGCTCGTGTTCTCCGTCGATGACCACGGTGTTGCGGTCCGTGCCCCGGATGACGAGGTCGTCGGTTTCGACGACGACCGCCTCGTGGTAGGTGCCGGGGCCGATCAGGACAAGGTCGCCGGGCACGGCGGCGTCGACGGCCTCCTGGATGGTGGCGTAGTCGTCGGGCACCCGCAGGGCGTCGATCAGCGGATCAACGGTGGTGGTCGGCGGAGGCGGCTCGGTCGTCGGGGGCGGTTCGCCGGTGTCGCCGCCGCCTCCGACTTCAAGGATGGCGAGCGGTCCCTCGCCCATTGGCACGTCACAACCGCGGCTGAGAAATGTGTCGAGGCGAAGACCAGCGAGTTGAATGTCCCTCTCTTCCTCGTACTCCAGTGGGTTGGAGCCCATGCCACCCAGAAGGGCCATGAAGATCGCTCCCATGATTTCTTCGTCTGTGGCTGTCTCTGGATCGATCGCTGAAAGCATTTCGGCCATGCCGGCGATCTGGGAGCGAACCGTCTCGGCGTCGGCGGTCATT
>CAJXIS010000399.1 GCA_913054115.1 uncultured Acidimicrobiaceae bacterium
TACGAGATGATCTGGTGACTGGAGTTCAGACGTGTGCTCTTCCGATCTCTCGCCGCCCACCCGTCCGTCGCCGAGGTCGCCGTCGCAGGAGCCCCCTCGGAGGAATGGGGCGAGGAGGTCGTGGCGTTCGTCGTGGCCGCCGAGGGCCACGCCTGCCCGACCACCGACGACCTCCGGGACTTCGCCCGCGACCGGTTGGCACCCCACAAGCTGCCCCGCCGGGTGGTGCCCGTCGATGCGCTGCCCCGCAATGCGCTCGGCAAGGTGCTGCGCTACGAGTTGCGCGAGGCTGCGCCTCATGAGTGACACCACCGCACCGACCCGGGTCGCCTTCCACTTCGACGTGATCTGCCCGTGGGCGTACCAGACCTCGCTGTGGATGCGCGAGGTGCGCGACCGCCTCGGACTCGAGGTCGACTGGCGCTTCTTCAGCCTCGAGGAAGTCAACCGGGGCGAGGGCAAGAAGCACCCGTGGGAGCGCGAGTGGTCGTACGGCTGGTCCATGATGCGGGTCGGGGCCTTCCTCAAGCGTGAGGACCCCGCCCTCAACGATGCCTGGTACCTCAAGGCCGGCACGGCACTGCACGTCGAGGGCCGCAAGCCCCACGAACCGGCCGTGGCCCGTGCCCTGCTCACCGAGATGGACCTGGATCCGGGGATCGTCGACGAGGCGCTCGCCGACGAGACCACCCACGACGACGTCCGTGCAGACCACGAGCGGGTGCTCGAACTCGGCGGCTGGGGCGTGCCCACGCTGGTCTTCCCCGGCGCCGACGAGGACGAGTCCCGCAAGCTGTTCGGCCCGGTCCTCATCGACCCGCCGACCGGCGAGGCCGCCGACCGGCTGTGGCAGATGGTCGTCGGCTGGCTCGAGTTCCCACAGCTGTTCGAGTTGCAGCGGCCCAAGACGCCCAACGACCTTGCCGCCGTCGGCGAGGTGTTCCGCCCCTACCTCGAGGCTCGCGACTGGCAGAGCGTCGCCAACCCGACCCCCTGAACCGGAGACGACCATGGACATCGACCGCACACGCATCCTGACCGGACTGGCCGAGGCATGGGGCCAGTGGGACGCCTTCGCCGAAGGGCTCTCCGACGACGACTGGGCCACGCCCAGCCGCTGCCCGGGCTGGACCGTCCAGGACAACCTGGCCCACATCGTCGGCACCGAGCTCATGCTCGACGGCCGTCCGATGCCGGACCTCGAGGTCAGCGGCGACCACATCAAGCACCCGATCGGCGCCAACAACGAGAAGTGGGTCGAGTCGTTCCGCTCCGGAACGGGTGCCGCCGTGCTCGATGCCTTCCGGGAGATCTCGGCGAAGCGCCTCGGCGTGCTGCACGCCATGTCCGACGACGAGTTCCTCGCCGTCGGCTGGACCCCGGTCGGCGAGGCCCCCTACGGCCGGTTCATGCACATCCGGGTCTACGACGCCTGGCTGCACCTCCAGGACTGCCGCGAGCCGTTGGGCATGCCCGGCGACGAGTCGGGGCTCCCGGCCGAGATGTCGATCGCCGAGATCGAGTCCTCGATCGGGTTCATCATCGGCAAGAAGGGCGGTGCCCCCGACGGCAGCCGCGTCGAGGTCACGCTGACCGGACCCGTCGAGCGGGTGATGCGGGTGGTGGTCGATGGCCGGGCCAAGGCGGTCGACGAGCTCGAGGGCGGTCCGACCGCCACGCTCGCCGTGTCCTCGACGGACTTCGCGGCCCTCACCGGTGGCCGCGTCGATCCTGGCCCCTACCTCGCCGACGGGCGCGTCACGATCGGCGGCGACGAGGACCTGGCCCGGCAACTGGCCATGAACCTGGCCTTCACGTTCTGAACCGGGCGTAGCCTCGCGACATGACCTTCCGCGGCAGGCCCCTCACGATTCCCGGACCCGACGAGTCGCTTGCGGGCCGCGGCACACCGATGCCGGTGCAGGGCGCACACGTCGTCAACGGTCGGTCGATCGCACCGCCGTACCCCGACGGGTTCGAGACGCTCGTCGTCGGCATGGGCTGCTTCTGGGGGGCCGAGCGCTGCTTCTGGGAGACGC
>CAJXIS010000400.1 GCA_913054115.1 uncultured Acidimicrobiaceae bacterium
TCGTGGTCGATCTCGATGATCTCCTCGATGAGGGAGGCGCCGGCATCAAGTCGGGGATCGGCGGTGAACATGCCGGGCGTGTCGGTCAGCAGGATCAGCAGGTCGGCCTCGACCAGGTGGGCCACGAGGGCGGCGATGCGGTCGTTGTCGCCGAAGCGGATCTCGTCGTCGGCGATGGCGTCGTTTTCGTTGACGACCGGCACGACGCCGAGCTCGAGCAGGCGGGTGAGGGTGCCCCTGGCGTGCAGGTACTGGGCCCGCACGAAGAAGTCGAGTGGCGCCAGGAGCACCTGTCCGGCGACCAGCCCGTGACGACCCAGGGCCTCCTGATACGTGCCGATGAGGTGGCCCTGTCCGACGGCCGACACCGCCTGGAGCGTGACGGAGTCGCGAGGGCGTCGGCTGCCCCCCATACCCAGCGACGGCAGGCCGGCGGCGATGGCACCCGACGTGACCACCACGACCCGGTGGCCATCGGCATGCAGGATGGCGACCTCGTCGCAGAGCTTGGCCACGAGGGCGCGGTCGATCACGCCCTCGTCGTCGGTGATCGACGAGGTTCCGACCTTGACGACGACCGTTCGGGCCATCAGCGGGCGCACCCGGGCACGGGGCCCCGTCGTTGGGAGAACAGGTTCATCAGTCCTCTTCGTAGTCGAACTCGAGCCGGCCGATGCGGACGGTTTCGCCCTGCTTCGCCCCGACTCGCACAAGCGCCCGGTCGACGCCCATCGTGCGGAGCTTGTCGTGGATGTAGACGAGCGCCTCTGGGTTGGTGAGGTCGTTGAGGTTGACGGTGCGGGCGATGCGCCGGTCATGGATCTCCCAGGCGCCATCCTCGCCGCGCACAACCAGCACGCCCTCCGGTTCCGGCCGGTGCACGACCACCGGCGTTCTATCGACATGGGTCTCCCGGACCAGATCGACGGCGTCGCCCATTCGGTGCACGAGGGCGTCGAGCCCCTCGCCGGTGAGCGCCGACAGCCGGTCGCCGTCGAACTCGACGTCCTGGTCGGCGACGTCGGCCCGCGAACCCACCACCACCCGGGGCCGCTCGAGCAGACCGGGACGGTAGGAGCCGAGCTCGTGTTCGAGGACCGCCAACTGCTCGGCCGGAGAACGTTCGGCGGTCGGCGCCAGGTCCAACATCACGACCAGCACGCGCGCCCGCTCGATGTGACGCAGAAAGAGGTGGCCGAGACCCTTGCCGTCGGAGGCCCCCTCGATGAGACCCGGGATGTCGGCCACGACGAACTCGTTGCGCCCATCGGGGCGGACGACCCCGAGGTTCGGCTCGAGAGTCGTGAACGGATAGGCGGCGATGCGCGGCTTGGCGGCCGAGATCCGGGAGATGAGGGTGCTCTTGCCGACGTTCGGGAAGCCGACCAGCGCCACGTCGGCCATGAGCCGCAGCTCGAGCCGCAGCCACCGTTCCTCGCCGTCCTCGCCCTGCTCGGCGAAGGTCGGGACCCGTCGCCTGTTGCTGAGGAACTTGGCGTTGCCCTTGCCGCCGATGCCTGCCTGGGCAACGAGGCAGCGGTCGCCGTGCACGACCAGATCGGCGAGGCGCTCATCGGAGTACATGTCGTGGACGCTGGTTCCCTCGGGCACCTTGAGGACGAGATCCTCCGCTGAGCGGCCGTGTTTCTTGCCGCCGGAGCCGTGCGTGCCGTTCCTGGCCCGCCGGTGTGGGTGGTCCCGGAACGCCAGCAGGGATGCCACGTTGTGGTCGGCCTCCAGCCAGATGCTGCCGCCGTTCCCGCCGTCGCCGCCGTCGGGACCGCCCTTGGGCACGTGGGCCTCACGCCGAAAGGACACCGTCCCGGCACCGCCGTCTCCGCCCCGGACGTTCAGCTCGCATTCATCCACGAACTGAGACATGGGGACGAGCCTACCGACGGGCAGCCTGCCGTGGCCGGGGCGGGGAGGGTGTCAGACCCCCTGGCGATGATGGAGGTATGGACGAGACACTGCGGAGAAACGGTGCCGGGGTGGCTGTCACACCCTCGAGGAAGAATGAGGCCATGGAC
>CAJXIS010000401.1 GCA_913054115.1 uncultured Acidimicrobiaceae bacterium
CGGTCCGCAGCACCACCGCCACGTTGAAGAACACGTGGGCCGCCAGGATCGCCCAGACGGTGTGCCGCATCCGGAAGGCGCCGTCGTCGAGCCCGAAGCGGTCGAACAGGGCAGCGAAGGCGCTGCCGACCACGACCGTCGGCAGTACGAACGGGACGGTGGTCAGCGCCCGCAGGGCGGCCCGACCCCGGAACCGGAAACGGGCCAGCAGGTGCGCGCCGGGCAGGGCGATGAGCACCGTCAGCACCGTCGAGACCAGCGCCTGCCAGAGCGTGAACCAGGCGACGCTGCGAAACGAGGCCGATCCGGGGAGCCCGGTCAGGCGGTCGAGGCCCTCGCCCGTGAGCCCCCGGCCGACGATGGCTGCGACCGGGTACAGGAAGAAGACGCCGAGGAATGCCGCCGGCAGCGCGACCGCCACCGCACCCCCGAGGCGACGGGCGGTCATGGTGTGGACACGTGCCCTACCGCAGCACGATCTCGGTCCACCGCTCGGTCCAGGCGTTGCGGTTGGCCCCGATGTCGGCATGGGCGAGCGTGTGCGGGTCATCCGGCAGGACCACGTGGTCGATGAACGCCTGGGGAAGGTCGGCGGTCGTCGATGCCGGGAACACGAACATGTTCAGGGGGATGTCCTCCTGGAACGTGTCCGAGAGCAGGAAGTCGATGAGTGCCTCGGCGGCGGCACGGTGGGTGGTGCCAGCCAGGATGCCGGCGAACTCGACCTGCCTAAAGCAGGTGTTGGTGATGACGCCGGTGGGCGCCGTGTCGACGGGCGGGTCTGCGTAGATGACCTCGGCGGGTGGGCTGGACGCATACGAGATGACGATCGGCCGGTCGCCGCCACCCGACACGAACTCGCCGTAGTAGGCGTCCTCCCAGCCGGCGGTGACGGCCACGTCATTGTCTCGCAGTGACCGCCAGTAGTCCTCCCAGCCATCGCCGAACTCGGCGATCGTTGCGAGCAGGAAGGCGAGGCCCGGCGAGGAGGTCTCGGGGTTCTCGACGACCAGCAGGCCCTTGTATGCCGGGTCGGCGAGGTCGGCGAGTGTGGACGGCACCGGCAGGTCGTCGTCGAACCGGTCGATCCAGTAGTTGGCACACACGTCGCCGAAGTCGATCGGCGTGACCCGGTGGCCCGGGTCGAGCTGCAACGACTCCGGTACGTTCACCAGCGCCGGCGACTCGTAGGCCTCGAACAGGTCGGCGTCGAGCGCCCGCTGCAGGAAGGTGTTGTCGACGCCGTACATGACGTCGCCGATCGGGTTGCCCGCTGTGAGGATCGACGTGGCGACCATCATGCCGGTGTCGCCGGCGTACTCGATCGTCACGGTCACACCGGTCTCGGCGGTGAAGGCCTCGAGGGTGCCGGGCGAGACCCAGAAGGAGTCGTGGGTGACCAGTGTGATGGCCTGGCCGGCAATGGGCTCCGGCGCCCCGGTGGTCGGGGCACTCCCGGAGAGGCCGACCCCGGTCGGTGCATCGGAGCCACAGGCGGCGAGCACGCAGGCTGCCGCGACGATGGGAAACACCCTGGTCAGGATCCTGTGCATCGAAACTCCCTTCGCCGGCATTACCCGGTTCAGGTAGATTCGGGTCGACAGCACCCCGCCGCACCTGCCGATCCCCTGGATCCGATGCGACTTCCGCTGCCCTCTCAGCCCGGCATGAGGCCCGAGCTCCCCGGTCGGTTGTCGAAGCCGAGGCTAGCCCTCGAACGTGAACGCCAGCACTGCGTGGATCTCGGCGGACGAGGCACCCAGTCGAACCTCGTAGTCGCCGGGATCCGCATACCAGCCAGCCACGTCGCGGTGGCCGAGATGCCCGCCACCGGCGGCGACGGGGACCCGGTGGTTGCGGTCGGCGTAGCCGGGGTCGGCCGGGTCCCAGTAGGCGAAGGCCCGGTGGTCGAGTTCGATCGACACCTCGGCGGACCCGCCGGGTTCGAGGTGCACCTTGGCGAATCCCCGAAGCTCCTGGGGCGGCCGGGCGACCACCGGGTCGAGGTGCGCCACATAACACTGCACG
>CAJXIS010000402.1 GCA_913054115.1 uncultured Acidimicrobiaceae bacterium
ACTCCCCCACCTGGTCTGCGTCAGCATCGCCGACATCGAACCCCAGGCCGTACTCCTGGGCCTGGACAGGATCGGGGTGGCGGCCCACTCCGGCAGCGCGTGTGCATCCGAGACCCTCGAGCCGTCACCGGTGCTGGAGGCAATGGGGGTTGACGCCCACCGTTCGCTGCGGCTCTCCGTGGGGTGGAACACCACCGACTCCGACGTGGATGCCGCACTGGATGCCCTGCCGGGGATCCTCGCCGACCTCCGAGCCCTCCGATGACGATTCTCCTGGTACGCCACGGATCCGCCGGCGACCCCTACCGGTGGTCGGGTGACGATGCGGACCGGCCGCTGGATGCCGCCGGAGTCGCCCAGGCCGCCCGGCTGAATGACGTCATAGTCGAGATGGACCTGCCGGTCGTCAGGGTCCTGAGCAGTCGCGCCACCCGGTGCCTACAGACAATGGAGCCCCTCTGCGGCCACCACGGTGTCGATGCCGAGGTGGATGGTGACCTGTTCGAAGGGGCAGCAGAGCGAACCACCCGCCTCGTCCGGGAGATGGCTGGCACGACCGGGGACGGAACTCTCACCATCCTGTGCAGCCATTCCGATGTGATCCCCGAGGTGATCCGGGACCTGGCCACTGACGGCGTCGGCCTGAGCGGCGGCCGGGGCTGCGCATACGCATCCATCTGGGAGCTCACGACCTCCGACGGGCGGGTAGTGCACGCCGACTACCGGTCGACTCCCTGAGACCGGGGCTGGCCTCCGCCCCACCCACCACCCGCTCCGGGTTGGTCAGGAACCCTCCTGCGGCGCAGGGGTGAGGAGCCCCACCGCGACCAGCAGGTCGACCAGGTCGTCGGGTTGTCCGGACAGGCCTACGAACTTCGCCAGGTCCACCGCGGCATCGCCGGGCCGGTCGAGCACGGTGGCCAGCACCACTGCCCGATAGGCGAGGCCGTACGGATCCAGGGGGTCCAGTGCCAGGGCGTCGTCCAGGTTCGCCATACCTCTCTCGACCAGTTCCGGCGACCGTGTGGCCACCAGCAGCCACCCTCGTTCAGCGAGCAGGTCGGCGCTGTCCGGTCTGGCGTCGAGACCCGAGTCCAACAACTCCAGGGCGACAAGTAGGTCACCTGAGGATGCCAGACCGGTCGCGATCCGTTGGCGGAGGCGGCTGGCTGCCAGCAGATCGCCGATGATCGGCGGAGCCACGAGGCCATCCAACACGACCAGATCCTCGGCGGCACCGGCGTGGTCCCCGTCGGCATGACGCTGCGAGGCCCTGAAGACACGGACGTCCGCGTACGTCGGATCCACGGCCACGGCATCATCCAGGTCGGAACGCCCCTGAGCCTCGTCACCGGCCCTCCAGTGGGACCAACCGCGGTAGGCCAGAGCCTCGACGTTTGAGGGCTGGATCTCCAGCACCCTGGAGTAGATGGAGATGGCCTCATCGGGTGGTGACACGCCGGCGTCCGCCAGAAGGGTCCGGGTGGAGGATCGGATGTCACCGCTCAACGTGTCGCCTGCCAGACGGTCACCGGCCGAGCGGGCCACGAGGACCCCGGCCAGGAGCACGACCACAGCCACCACACCCAGGACAACGGGTCGCCCCGGCGCCGAGACCCCGGTTGACAAATGCTGCCACCGTCTGATCGAGACCGCCACCCCTGCCATGGCCGCACCGCCCACAAGGACGGGCAGGACCCACACCAGTCCGACCAGGCCGTCACCACGCGGCGTGTAGTCGATGTCCTCACCGAACCGATCCACCAGCATCGACCTGATCTCGGCATCGGTACGGCCCCTGTCCACCATGGTCCTGATGGTCGTACGGATCGTGCGTGCGATCGGAACGTCGGACTCGCCGAGGGACTGCCCCTGGCACACCGGGCAGGCGAAGTCGCCGGCCAGGTCATGGACACGGTCGGCGTTGGTGAGCGGCGGTGGATCCGCCAGCTCAGAGCCGACCAGGCTCCCGACGACCACGACGACGACCAGCATCCAGGTCAGGAGCAGGCCCCGGTCTCCGATCC
>CAJXIS010000403.1 GCA_913054115.1 uncultured Acidimicrobiaceae bacterium
GCTGTACCTCCGTGCTTCGGGCGGGACCCTAGCGACAGGTCGTGTCGGAGGGGGGACTTGAACCCCCACGCCCTTGCGGGCACCAGCCCCTCAAGCTGGCGCGTCTGCCAATTCCGCCACTCCGACGTGGCTGCCGGGAGACCCGGTGCGGACGACAGGCTACCGGCGCCCGCTGCCCCCGGACACCGGAAACATCCGCCTCGCACCCGGGCTCGCTCCCCGGCTCACACCCAGTCGAGCGTCCTGGCCACGGCATCCGACCAGCGGGCCAGCAGGGCGTCCCGCTCCCCCGCTGCCAGTGAAGGCTCCCAGCGGCCACCCTCCCGCCAGTTGGACCGCAGGTCGTCGAGACCGTCCCAGTAGCCCTCGGCCAGCCCGGCGGCGTAGGCGGCGCCCAGCGCCGTCGTCTCCTCGACCACCGGGCGCACCACCGGCACGCCGAGCACGTCGGCCTGGAACTGCATCAACAGCTCGTTGACCACCATCCCGCCATCCACCCGCAGCGACGACAGATCGTCGCCGCTGTCGGCCCGCATGGCGTCGAGCACCTCCCGGGTCTGGAAGGCGGTGGCCTCCAGGGCCGCCCTGGCGATGTGGCCCCGGTTCGAGAAGGCGGTCAGCCCCATCAGCAGCCCCCGGGCATCGGAGCGCCAGTGCGGGGCGAACAGGCCCGAGAAGGCAGGCACCAGGTACACGTCGCCGTTGTCGTCCACCGACCGGGCCAGCGCCTCGACCTCGGACGACTCCTCGATGATGCCGAGGCCGTCCCGCAGCCACTGCACCAGCGCCCCGGCGACGGCGATCGACCCCTCCAGGGCGTAGACGGGCGCCTCGCCGGCCAGTTGGTAGCCGACCGTCGTCAGCAGCCCGTGGGTGGATGGCACCGGCTCGGTCCCGGTGTTGAGCAGCATGAAACAGCCGGTGCCGTAGGTGTTCTTGGCCTCGCCAGGCGAGAACGCCGCCTGTCCGAACAGGGCGGCCTGCTGGTCGCCGAGAATCCCCGACAGCGGCACACCCTCCAAGGGCCCGGCAGACGGACCGGCGAGCGTGCCGATGCGCCCCACCGAGGGCACGATCTCCGGCAGCATCGACGCCGAAATGCCCAGTTCCTCCCGGATGGCATCGTCCCATGACAACGAGTGCAGGTCCATGATCAGCGTCCGCGAGGCGTTGGTGACGTCGGTGACGTGCCGCCCGCCCCCTGGTCCACCCGTCAGGTGCCAGGCCAGCCAGGTGTCGACGGTCCCGAACAGCAGGTCGCCGGACTCCGCCCGCTCGGCCAGGCCGTCGACGTTCTCGAGCAACCAGGTGGCCTTCGGGCCTGCGAAGTAGGTGGCCAACGGCAGCCCGGTCTTCGCCCGCCAGCGGTCGGGGCCATGGTCCCCCGCCAGCCGCTCGACCAGCCCGGAGGTGCGCGTGTCCTGCCAGACGACGGCGTTGTGGACCGCTTCGCCCGTGTGGCGGTCCCAGAGGACCGTGGTCTCCCGCTGGTTGGTGATGCCCACCGCCACCAGGTCGGCAGCGGTCAGGCCCGCAGCGGAGAGCGCCTCGGCAGCCACCGCCATGGTGTTGTCGAGGATCTCGTGGGCGTCGTGCTCGACCCAGCCCGGCCGGGGGAACACCTGCCGGTGCGGCCGCTGCGCCACCGAGACCACGCCACCCGAATGATCGAAAACCATGAACCGGGTGCTGGTGGTCCCCTGGTCGATCGCCCCCACATAACGGCCCATGCGCCCAGTCTCCCCCATCGCCTCAGCGCCCTGTCACACGGACCCTCTACTCCCTTGGTACCCCACGAAACCAGGAGCACCTCCCATGACCGTCCCCACCCTCGAGTTCGCCGCCGTCGGCCGACCCGTCAGCCGCCTCGGTTTCTCCTTCTTCCCCGTCTACCTGCCACCCGCAGACCTGCCACCCATCGCCACCGGGCCGGGCTCCGGCCTCGTCGTCGACGAGCTGCCCAACGCCTCCGTCCCGACACTGAGCGTCACCAACCCCACCGACCGGGCGATCCTGC
>CAJXIS010000404.1 GCA_913054115.1 uncultured Acidimicrobiaceae bacterium
GTGTGTGGGGGGGTAGCAAGCTTGGCGGTCAGTCGGCTATTGCTGCGACGATCGCACCAGCGACATCTTCCGGGCCGGTGAGAACGACCAGGTCCGAGCGCACTTCGTCGGATCGTTCGTCTGCATCGAGAAGGGCATGTACTCAGCCGCCGTGCAGTTGAGGAGGGAGTTGAGCGAGCCGGTCCCTGAGGCGAGGTGGTGGGGGACGGGACGCAGGCTGGCTACTCGACGGCTTCGATGACCGCCCGGGCGACGGCGCCGCCGGCTTCGATGGTGTAGCCGTGGGGCCAGGTGGGAACGAGGGCCGCAAGGTCGCTGGCGAACCGCTCGTCACTGAGTTTCGCCGCGAGGTTCTCGAGCGCAAGGGCGGGCGTCCAGCGCTCCGGGCGGTAGGGGGCGAAGCATGCAGCGACGGACTCGGGTGCGACACCGGCATGTTCGACGGCGAGCCACATGTCGAAGAGGTCCCGCCCATTCCTGCGCTGGTAGAGGGCCCGGATCTTGGTTGCGGTCAGCTCTTCGAGAGCAAAGGTGGCGACACGGGCAGAGCCGCTGAACCATGGGGAGTCGACGCCGAAGGGGACCCGCTCGATCGGGCGGGCCGGAGAGCGTTCGAAGGTGTTCATCTCGACCTTGATCCGCATCGGACCGCCATTGACGAAGGTCGAGTCGAGGCGAATCTTCGGGTGACGTCGGATGTCGGTACGGACCCGATCGAACCCGACGACATCGGCAATGTCGCGCAGGGCGTCCAGAATTTCGCCGACCCCACCCGCGGTGCGGCGGACGTAGTCCAGGTCCTCGCTGTAGCGCCACGGCCGGTCGAGCCAGACCTTGTGGAGGCAGGTGCTGCCACGGAAGACGAGCTCATCGCCGAGGAACGGATGGTTTGCGATCTCGACGATCAATCGGGACAGCACCAGGTCCTGCTCGAGGAGGTCGTCGCTCGTCCATGGCACGACGTGCCGCCAGCGTTCGATGTCGAGGCGGTTGATCACAGGTCGTGCTCCACGTCGGTGTTGACGATGACATGCCAGGTCGCGTCGCGCCGACCTTCGACGGGCGAGCGGGGATCGAGTGGCG
Source organism: uncultured Acidimicrobiaceae bacterium (assembly GCA_913054115.1). GTDB lineage: Bacteria > Actinomycetota > Acidimicrobiia > Acidimicrobiales > MedAcidi-G1 > S20-B6. The sequence goes on from CAJXIS010000404.1 coordinate 1,084, forward strand.
TGTACTCGGCGTCGGCGATCAGCTCCTGGAGTTGGCCGAGTTCGAGGTGCGTACCGACCTCGATGGCCATGTGCGCGAGAAGCCATCCCGCGCGCTGGACGACGGTGGTCGGATAGTCGACCGCTGCGTCGGCGAGGCGGTCGCCGTCGAGGCTGCCGTCGAGTACGAGTTCGCCGATGACATTGCCGACGTTGCCGAGGCCGGCTGCATGGCCGGGTGCTTCGACGATGTCGAGCACGGTCGTCTCAGGGGTTGCAACGGTCACTCGTCCCGTATCCACGTCGTGCTGCTTCACGGCTCGCTCGGCGGCGGCCGATCGCCGGATGAACTGGATGCGGCTGTCGCCGACTCGGCGGTCCCGCAACAACGCCGGGGTGACGACCTGCAACACCATCGGGACCTGGTGCGACGCACCGTGGATTCGTGCCGACGAGAGGAACCCGACGTAGTAGCCGTGTCCGAGGTGACGCATCAGGGCATCGATGTAGTGGATCGGCGGTGGTGCTGCAGCAGACCGGTAGGCCGGTGGCACCGGGACCCAGGCTCCCTTGGTGACCGACACGATCTTGTTCGCCGCCCGGGCACGGTGGAGGCTGACCGGGACCGAGGACTCGGCAACTCCGACCAACTCGGCGATCTCTACCGTCGTCACGAAGTGGACCCCGCGACCGAGGAGCCAGTCGGGCAGAAGGCTGGGGCTGATCGTTGCGGTCTTCACGGGGCCCGTGCTATCAAACATGGGCGTTTTGCAATGGTTTGATATCCGAGGTCCGATCGCATCGCCGTCGAGAGGGCCAAAGTCCGGCGTAGCGCCGGTGTTCGACGCTCGAGGCGGCAGGTCGGCCGCCCCCGGCGCCACCGCCATCATCGGGTTGCGGCGAGGTAGTCGGGTCGCCCCAGCGAGGCTCGCTTCGTGAACTGGTGCGCCCCC
>CAJXIS010000405.1 GCA_913054115.1 uncultured Acidimicrobiaceae bacterium
GACCAGGTCGTGGCAGAGGCCGGCGAACACCGGGTGGGCGGCGAACCGGCGGGCCGCATCCGAGGCGAGGACGGCGTGGGGCGAGAAAAGGATCGCCCCGGCCTCGGCGATCGACAGCCGCTCGTCTGGCAGCTGGCGCAGGAACGCCTCGGTGGCCTCGGCCCGTTCGTCGAGGGCGGCGGTCACCTCGGCGAGCGTCTCCGCATCGAGGATTTCCTCGACGACCACGAAGCCACGTTCGTGGAAGGCGTCAGCCTGATCGGCGGTCACGACCAGGTAGCGGTCGCATACGGGTCGCCGCCAGGCGAAGCCCTCGTTCCAGGGGTGGGGGCGCGGGTCCAAACCGGTGGGTTCCGCTAGCCGTTGACGGGCGCCGACGGCAGTGGGTCGTAGTAGGGCGACTGCTCGGACTCGGGCGCCTCCATGTACATCGAGATCGCCCCCTCGGGGTCGAAGGCCTTCGGCGGCGTCTCGGGCATCTCGCCCAGCAGGTACCGCACGCCGCCGTCCACGAACATGTACATGCCCTCGCCCTCCCGGCGGAGCTCGTCGATCCCGACCTCGGTCGGGCTCCACCACACCTCGGTGATGTCGTCGACGCCGCGGTGGTCGGGTTCGAGGTCGGCGGGCCAACGTCCCTCGCTGCCGAAGGAGATCGACGGAACCGTCAGGCCCCTGGCAGTGGGTGGGGCTTCAGAGAGGCGGTCGGCGAAGTTCTCGATGGTGAGGTCGGGGCCGACGGCCGTGAGCACCGCATAGAACAGCGCCGGGTTCGGATCGATGACGTCGATCGTGTCGTCGGCAGGCGGCGTCTTCCCGTTCCACCACTCGTAGATGAAGGTGGAACCACCCTGGCCGGGGGCAATCCTGGCGGAAAGGTTCGAGAGGCCGAAGGCGTTCGCCCACTGCTGCTGGTCGTAGGTGCGGGCGAACACGTTGGTGTCGACCAGGACCGAGCCGGTCAGCACCCACTCGGGGAACCAACCCTGGTCGGTGGCCTCACGGGTGAAGTCCCTGGGGGCGATCGGATCTCCGTTGAAGATCACCGAGTTGACGCCTGCCGCCTTCATCTTGGCGATGACGTTGGCGGCGGTTTCCTGGATCGTCGCCGGGTCGAGGGCGTAGGACTCGGAGGCGCCGAGCTCGACGCCGTATTCGGCGAGCGCCTCCTCGAACTGGGCGTTGAGCTCGGTCGAGGCGGCGCTGGCCTCGAGCCAGATGCGGCCGAAGACGCGTTCTTCGCCGTGCATCGACTCGTCGCCGGCGTGGATGGCGTTGTCGCCGGCGAGGCGCTTGCCGACGTATTCGGCCACGAGCAGGTTCAGCTGCTCGGGTCCCTTGCCGAGCGACCAGCCGTAGGGATGGTGTTCCTCGTAGTAGGCGGCCGACTGGCCGGGTCCGCAGCCGAAGCACGGGATGCCCCGGGCCATGAGCTCCTCGGAAAACGCATTTGTGAGCCCGGGCCCGCTCCAGACCATGAAGGGATCGAGGTCCTCGGCGATCTTGACGGCGTCGGCCCGTGCCGAGATCGGGTCGATGACCGTGCCGGAGCCGGTCAGGACGTGGAGTTCGACGGACCGGCCGTAGGTCTCGTAGTACGACTCGTAGTAGGCGATCAGGTCGAGTGCCGTCTGCTCGATGTCGGCGTTCGTGTCGTCGCTGTTGATGGCGTCGAGGATGTAGGCCATGACCGGGTCGGTCTCCTGGGGCAGCCAGTAGACAATCGTGATCGTGTCGGCGGTGACACCGGGCGCCGTCGCCCCACCGTTGTCGCCATCGAAGGGCGCCCAGCAGGCGGTGCGGAAGAACCAGGGGATCGCCACCTGGCCGGTCCCGGTGTCGCAGCGGGCACCCCAGTCGATGGTGTCCTCGATGCCCAGGTCGACGGCGATGTCGTAGGAGAGCACGTGCTCGGGCAGCCCGGTGCGGGTGTCGATGCCGTCGACGACCACAGGCGCCTCGGTCGTGGTGGTGGGCGCCTCGGTCGTGGTGGTGGGCGCCTCGGTCG